>JBMYPM010000010.1:0-13104 GCA_049600275.1 Porticoccaceae bacterium
GCCATGATTGATGGCTACTCTGTTGGCGGCAAGACCGGCACTGTGCACAAGGTTAAGGCTGGCGGTGGCGGCTATGACTCCCATCGCTATATGTCAGTATTTGCCGGGCTATCGCCGGTGGAAGATCCGCGGCTGGTAACAGTAGTGGTGATTGATGAGCCCCGTGAAGGTGATTATTTTGGTGGCCTGGTGGCAGCACCGGTATTTTCTGAAGTCACAGGTAATGCACTGCGTCTGCTGCAGGTAACCCCGGATAATATGGATGTGAATCGCAATATCGGCAGTGTAAAAGCAATGATGGCGAAGCGAGGGAATCCATGATGGCACTCTCCCAATCGCCTGCGACTACAGTTGTCGACCTGCTCAGTAACTTTATTGATACCAGTAACTGCCCGCCAGTCAGTGTTAGCGGCCTGGCCCTCGATAGCCGACAGGTTGTGGCCGGGGATCTGTTTATCGCCGTGAAAGGTACGCAAACTGATGGTACGCAATATATTGCCCAGGCTGTCGATAAGGGCGCTGTGGCCGTATTAGTCGAGCAGGACGCACTAGCTCCTGAATGCGCTGTGCCGGTTATTGTTGTGCCGCAGTTGAGCGAATATGTCTCTGATATTGCCGGTGTCTTTTATGGCCAGCCTTCCCGCCAGATGCCCATTACAGCTATCACTGGAACCAATGGTAAGACCACCTGCTCACAGCTGTTGGCTCAGCTATTTGAGCTGCTCGGTGAGCCATCTGGTTTTATTGGGACTTTGGGTTACGGGCTAAGTGGTTCCGGGATAAATGACGCCAAGGTAGCCAAGCAGCCAACAGATACAGGACTGACCACACCAGATGCTATTTCGGTCCAGCGTATTCTCGCTGAGCTTGAAGATGCCGGTGCCAAGCGTATTGCCATGGAAGTCTCTTCCCATAGCCTTGTCCAGCGCCGGGTAGCCGGGCTGCAAATAGATACAGCAGTGTTTACCAACCTGACCCGCGACCATCTCGATTATCACGGTGATCTCAACAGCTATGCCGCAGCCAAGGCGCGACTGTTTGCCATGGCCGGCCTTAAAAGTGCGGTGATTAACCTGGATGACAATGTTGGTCGCCTGATACTGGCAAACCTGGATTCACTGGTAAATGGCATCAGCTACAGTGTTGAAAATCACAGCGCCGATATCTACTGCGATCGGATTTCAATCAGCGCTTCAGGAATAGATGCAGAGATCGTTACTCCCTGGGGGCGAGGCCGCTTG
Source organism: Porticoccaceae bacterium (assembly GCA_049600275.1). GTDB lineage: Bacteria > Pseudomonadota > Gammaproteobacteria > Pseudomonadales > Porticoccaceae > HTCC2207. Next base: position 1,242 of record JBMYPM010000010.1, read on the forward strand.
CAGTCATCGCTGCTGGGTAAGTTTAACCTCGCCAATTTGCTGGCGGTGATTGGCGCCGCTGGTATGCAGGGTTTTGCCCTGGATAAGATTCTTCAGGCTGCGGCTGCACTGACCGCAGTTGCTGGACGTATGGAGCTGGTTGATACCAGTGCCCGCCCGGCAGTGGTGATTGATTATGCCCATACGCCAGATGCGCTGGAAAAAGCCCTGCAGGCGCTGCGCCGCCACTGTCGCGGCAAGCTCTGGGTTGTCTTTGGCTGCGGTGGCGACCGCGATATCGGCAAGCGTGCCGAGATGGGTAAAGTCGCCGATCACCGTGCCGATAAAATTATTGTTACCAGCGACAATCCGCGCAGCGAGTCGCCACAGCAAATTATTGACCAGGTTCTTCTGGGCATCAGCCGCGATGTATCTGCGGTTGTGGATCGCAGGGATGCAATCCGCTCAGCTATAGCCGATGCCCAGCCTGATGATGTAATTTTGATCGCCGGTAAAGGCCACGAGGATTACCAGATTCTCGGTGCCGATCGACTGCCGTTTAGTGACCAGGCCGAGGCCAGGCTGGCACTGCGTTCCCGGCAGGGAGGTGGCCAGTGATCGGTACTATACGCCTGACTGATGCCGCAGCTCGATTTGGCGGGACTCTTTATAACGGGCCGTCGCATTTGCTCTCTAATGAAGAGTCCAATAAAGAGCCTTCTACTATAGATACTGAATTTAACTCAGTGTCCATTGATAGTCGCAAAATCGGCCAGGGTGATCTGTTTGTCGCACTGGTAGGTGAGCGCCTGGATGCCCATAACTATCTCGACCAGGTTGTTGGCAAGGCCGGCGCAGCTGTGGTTTCAACCCTCAACAAGCAACTGCCACTGGTGCAGTGGGTGGTTGAAGATACCACTGTAGCCCTGGGCCAATTGGCGCAGCTGCAGCGCGAGAAGTTTACCGGCACTGTAGTTGCAGTAACCGGCAGCACCGGCAAAACCTCGGTTAAAGAATTAATCGCCTCCATTCTCGGGCAGCTTGGCTCTGTGCATTTCACCAGAGGCAATTTCAACAACCATATTGGTGTGCCCTTGACGTTGCTGGCGATGGAGTCTGATGGCGACTTTGCAGTGATTGAGATGGGCGCCAGTGCCGGTGGTGAGATTAGTTATCTGTGTTCCATCGCCCAGCCGCATATTGCCTTGATAAACAATGTTCAACTGGCCCATATAGAGGGCTTCGGGAGCATTGAAGGTGTGGCTGCCGCCAAGGGTGAAATCTACAGCGGCCTGCAGGCATCGGGAACTGCGGCTTTAAACTTCGATGAACCCTGGACTGACCAATGGCGAGACCTGATTGCCGAAAGAGCCTGCATCAGCTTCTCCCTAAGCAATCCGAATGCCGATATCAGTGCCGCAGATATAGAAGTTCTGGAAAATGGTTGTTGCAGGTTCAGGCTGAAGACAGCGCTGGGAACCCAGGCTGTGACCCTCAATATCCCCGGCCGTCATTCGGTCAATAATGCCTTGGCTGCAGCGGCCTGCGCAGTTGCCGCTGGCGCCAGTCTTGACCAGATAGTAGCCGGCTTGCAGTTGGGCACATCCCCGGATCGTCGCCTGCAGGTCAAAAACCTTCCCGGCGGTGCTGTGGTAATTGATGACAGCTACAACGCCAGCCCCTCCTCAATGTGTGCCGCTATTGATGTGCTCGCCGCCAGTGCCGGTCGCAAAATCCTGGTTCTCGGTGATATGGCGGAGTTGGGTGCAGATAAACAAGAGCTCCATCGACAGGTGGGTGACTACGCTAAAAACGCAGGTATAGACCAGCTCTTCACGCTGGGCCGTTTAAGCGCCCTGATCAGCCAGGCATTCGGTGACGGGAAGCATTTTGAAGATTTTGATTTATTAAAAGAGTCTCTCTGCAGAGAGGTTTTTGGTGAAGATGGTAAGCGCAGCGACCTGACAGTGTTGGTTAAGGGATCGCGCAGTTCTCAAATGGATTTGGTAGTGGATATGTTATTGGCGGAGAAATCCTGATGTTGTTATGGCTTGCTGATTATTTAAGTCAATTTTACAGCCCCTTCTCGGTGGTTAAATACCTTTCATTGCGGGGCATTTTTGCCGTGATTACCGCACTGACTATCTGCTGGGTGCTTGGGCCGCGGGTTATTCGGCTGCTCAATGATTTACAGATGGGCCAGGCCATCCGCAGCGATGGTCCCCAGAGTCACCTCAGTAAAGCGGGCACCCCAACCATGGGTGGGGCGCTTATATTAGTGGCGATATTTATCAGCACATTGCTCTGGGCAAATCTTGAGAATCCCTATGTCTGGGTAGTGCTTGGGGTTACCTTTGGTTTTGGCCTGATTGGCTGGGTAGACGACTACCGCAAGGTTGTGCATAAAAACCCCCGTGGCCTTCCGGCGCGCTGGAAGTACTTCTGGCAGTCTATCTGTGGCCTGGCGGCAGCGGTATTTTTATTCGTTAATGCCGCATCGCCTGCAGAGCTGGAATTGATTGTGCCATTCTTTAAAAATGTTGCCCTCAACCTGGGGCCGTTTTATATCCTCTTTACTTATTTCGTTATTGTCGGCACCAGCAATGCAGTAAATCTTACCGATGGCCTCGATGGCCTGGCGATTCTGCCGACAGTTCTGGTTGGCGGCGCGCTGGGGTTGATGGCCTACCTGACCGGTAATTTCCAGTTTGCCTCATACCTGCATATTCCCTATATCAGCGGTGCCGGTGAGCTACTTATTTTTACCGCCGCACTCTGCGGCGCCGGCCTTGGCTTTCTGTGGTTTAACACCTATCCCGCCATGGTCTTTATGGGCGATGTAGGTTCCCTGGCCCTGGGCGCTGCCCTGGGTGTGATAGCCGTGATTATTCGCCAGGAAATTGTTCTCGCTGTAATGGGCGGTGTATTTGTTATTGAGACAGTCTCGGTGATCCTGCAGGTGGCCTCTTTCAAGCTCACTGGCAAGCGTATTTTCCGTATGGCGCCACTGCACCATCACTATGAATTAAAGGGTTGGCCGGAACCGCGAGTGATTGTGCGCTTCTGGATTATTACCGTAGTGCTGGTTCTTGTAGGTCTGGCGACACTGAAACTTAGATAGAAAAAGATAAGCAGGGATATTGAATAAGATGATGACAGATTTAATCGCAACTAACCGCAACACAGCTATCGTTGGCATGGGTGCCACCGGTCTGTCTGCGGCGCGATTTTTGTCGTCAATCGGAAAGTCCTTTGTCTTTGCCGACAGCCGTGCAGAGCCGCCGCGCCTTTCGGAAGTGCGCGAACAATATCCAGATGTCTCAATAATGCTCGGGCCATTTAGCGAAGATCTGCTGTTGGGCTTTGATCGCGTTGTGGTCAGCCCCGGCGTCTCACTTAAAGAGCCGGCACTGGTTGCCGCCCGCGAGCGCGGCGTTAAGCTGATTGGTGATGTGGAGCTGTTTCTTGAGCAGGCCACGGCACCGGTTATTGTGATTACCGGATCCAATGGCAAGAGCACAGTGACCACCTTACTTGGCAATATGGCTGAGGCCTGCGGTCTGAGTGTCGGCGTTGGCGGTAACCTCGGCACGCCAATGCTCGACCTGCTCGACCAGGGTCACCAGCTTTACGTTATAGAACTGTCGAGCTTCCAGCTTGAGCTGGTGACAGATACCCGGGGTGCGATTGCCGGACTGCTGAATATCAGCCCGGATCATATGGATCGCTATGCGGGACTGCAGCAATATCACGCCGCCAAACACCGAATTTTCCTCGGTGCCAGCACCGTTATTAACAATCGCCAGGACCCACTGACCAATCCACTGCTATCGACCAGCGTCAAACAGGGCAGTTTTGGTTTAAATAAGCCGGATCTGGGTAACTTTGGCCTGCTGGAGGAAGATGGGCAGCAATGGCTGGCCTGTGGTCTGGAGCCGCTGATGCCAGTTGCCGATATAGCTATTAAAGGTACTCACAATACAGCCAATGCGCTGGCGGCACTGGCCCTGGGCCAGGCGGCTGGCCTTGATATGGCGGCTATGCTGGAGACCCTGAAAACCTATAAAGGCCTGCCGCACCGCTGTGAGCATGTGGCCACTGTAAACGATGTCATGTACATAGATGACTCCAAGGGAACCAATGTTGGCGCCACTGTGGCGGCATTGGATGGCTTTGGCGACAAAGGTCGCGCCAACCTTATTTTAATTGCCGGCGGCCAGGGCAAGGGGCAGGATTTTGCCAAGCTGCAAAAGCCGGTTGCGCAGTTTGTAAAACTCGCGGCACTCTATGGCCAGGACGCCTCGCAGATTGCCAGCGCCCTGCAGGGCAACACAGATATAGAGCAGTTTGATTCACTGGATAATGCTGTTGCACATGCAGCTGCCAGTGCCGAGTCCGGGGATATTGTCCTGTTCTCACCGGCCTGCGCCAGCTTTGATATGTTTTCCGGATTTGAGCAGCGCGGCCGCTGTTTCCAGAGTGCAGTAAAGGCGGTGGCAGCATGAATATAACCATGCCGTTTAATTATTCCGCGATCACGCGACCGGCATGGCATATAGATATGCCTTTACTGGTCGCCGTATTGGCGCTGCTGTCCATTGGCCTGGTGATGGTTGCCTCGGCATCTTTCAGCTATGCCGAGCATAACTATGGCAATGAATTTTTCTTTATCAAGCGCCACCTGATCTATCTGGTGATTGCCGGCGGTGCCATGGGCTTTACTTTCCTGATGCCACCAACGCTCTGGTCTGAATACAGCAGGTTGTGGATGCTGCTGGCTATTCTGCTGCTGCTATTGGTGCTGGTGCCAGGTATAGGCCGCGAAGTTAATGGCAGCCGTCGCTGGTTGTCCCTGGGCGGCATGACCCTGCAGGTTTCTGAGTTTGCCAAGCTGGCCACGGTAGTTTTCCTAGCCAGCTATTTTGATAAGCGGCGGGAAAATTTTGGCGATAACTGGCAGGATTGGGCCAAGCCAATGGCCGTATTGGCGGTGCCACTGTTGTTGCTGTTAATGGAGCCCGACTTTGGTTCGACTGTGGTTCTTGCGGCGACCTTTATGGTGATGCTGTTTTTAACCGGAACAAAGTTTTGGCACTACCTGTTGCTGCTATTGGCCGGTGCAGCGCTGGTCTATCTGGTTGCAGAGGCAGCGCCCTACAGAGTGGCGCGACTCAGTACATTCCTCGATCCCTGGTCTCACCGTTTTGATTCCGGTTACCAGTTGACCCAGTCCTTAATCGCCTTTGGCCGCGGCGAGTGGTTTGGTGTTGGCCTCGGCCAGTCAGTGCAAAAAATGCTCTACCTGCCCGAAGCGCACACAGACTTTGTATTTGCAATCTTTGCCGAAGAATTTGGTTTCGTCGGGGTTCTCTGCCTGCTGGGTCTTTACAGCATGCTGGTGCTGAGAATATTCCAGCTCGGTAAAAAAGCCGTTGCCCAGGAATACTGGTACGGCGCATTTTTGCTGATCGGTTTTGGCCTGTTAATCAGCGGGCAAACCTTTATTAACCTCGGGGTTAATGCCGGTCTGCTGCCCACCAAAGGCCTAACCCTGCCCTTTGTCAGCTATGGCGGCAGCAGTTTGCTGGTCACTTGCGGCATGGTTGGCATGATGTTGCGTATCAGTCATGAGATGCACGGGGATACCCAGGTTATCAGGAGGGTCAGCCGTGGTCGTTAATAAGTTGCCCTGCAAAGTGATGATTATGGCCGGCGGAACCGGCGGCCATGTATTCCCGGCACTGGCGGTTGCTGAAGAGCTGCGCGCCGCAGATGTGGGTGTCTCCTGGTTGGGAACCAGGGCCGGTATCGAAGCCGAACTGGTGCCATCCAATGGAATTAAGCTCAATTACCTGGATATAGAAGGGATTCGCGGTCGCGGTCTGCTCGCTCTGCTAAAAGCTCCGCTTTTGCTGTGGCGCTCAATTCGCCAGTCGCTCTCCGTGTTGAGTGAATACAAGCCACAGGTGGTTTTGGGTATGGGTGGATTTGCCTCTGGCCCAGGTGCGGTTGCGGCACGCCTAAAGGGAATTCCAGTGGTTATTCACGAACAGAATTCTGTTGCCGGCACCACTAATCGAATTGTTGCCCGTATGGCGCGCCGTGTAATGCAGGGGTTCCCCGGTGTGTTTGAGCGCGGCGAGTGGTGTGGCAACCCGGTGCGCCCAACTATCGCCAGTATGCCTGGACCAGATGAACGCTTCGCACAGAGAAGCGGTGCGGTGAATCTATTGGTTTTGGGTGGCAGCCGCGGTGCCCTGGCCATTAATAAAATACTTCCGGCTGCGCTGGCACTGGTTGACCCGGCAATACGCCCAGGGGTTTTACACCAGACTGGCAAACAGCACTGTGAAGAGACTGCTGCACTGTATAAAGCCGCTGGCGTTGAGGCCCGGGTAGTGCCCTTTATCGACAGGATGGATGAAGCCTATAGCTGGGCTGACTTTGCTGTCTGTCGTGCCGGTGCGCTGACAGTAGCCGAGCTGACCTGTGCCGGCCTGGGTTCAATACTGATTCCCTTTCCCTACGCTATTGATGATCACCAGACGGTCAATGGTCAGCTGCTGGTTGACCAGGGTTCAGCCCTGATGATTCAGCAAAAAGTGCTGACTGCAAAAATGTTGGCTAAAGAGATTACCGAACTGTGCAACAGCCGCAGTCGACTGTTGGAGATGGCCATGCGCGCACGGGAACTGTCTAAAACCGGTGCCGCTTCGCGGGTTGCCAGGGTCTGTATGGAGGTGGGTTGTGAGTAATAGCAGCGTCTTCCAGCCACCCGAGATGCGCCGTATTCGCCGCATTCACTTTGTTGGTATTGGCGGCAGTGGTATGTGTGGTATTGCCGAAGTACTGCTCAATCAGGGTTATGAAATTTCCGGTTCCGACCTCAACCGCGGGCCCAGTATTAAGCGCCTTACGGATGCTGGGGCAACGGTATTTATCGGTCATCGCGAAGAGAATATCCGGGGCGCCCATGTGGTGGTGAAGTCCTCTGCGGTAACCCTGGAAAATACCGAGATTGCCGCGGCGAGAGCCCAGGGTATTCCCGTGGTGCGACGGGCAGAAATGCTCGCCGAGTTGATGCGCTACCGACATGGTATTGCGATTGCCGGCACCCATGGAAAAACCACTACCACCAGTTTGATTACGGCGATTTTTGCCGCCGATGACCGCGACCCGACCTTTGTGGTTGGCGGTCGTGTCAATAGCGCCGGCACCAACGCCAAGCTCGGTGGCAGTCGCTATTTGGTCGCCGAGGCCGATGAGAGCGATGCCTCGTTCCTGCATCTGCAGCCTATGGTGGCAGTGGTCACCAATATCGAAGCCGATCATATGGAGACCTATGATTTTGACTTCAGCCGACTGACCAAAACCTATATCGAGTTTTTACACAACCTGCCGTTCTATGGATTGGCGGTGATGTGTATCGACGACCAGGTAATCCGCGATTTGCTTATCGAAGTGGCGCGCCCGACATTGACCTACGGCTTTAGCGACGATGCTGCTTACCGTATTAAGGATATGCGCGTTGAAGAGAATCGCAGTCACTTTGTGATCGAGAGACCAGACGGCCTGGCACCCTTAAGTATCAGTTTGAATATTCCCGGCCAGCACAATGCCTTAAATGCTGCGGCCGCAATTGCAGTGGCCAGTGATGAGGGAATTTCCGATCAGGCAATTATTGATGGGTTAAACAGTTTCGGTGGTGTTGGCCGGCGCTTTGAAATTTACGGTGAATACCCGGTTGCCGTAAATGGAAGTGCGATGTTAGTGGATGACTACGGCCATCATCCCACCGAAATTAAAGCCACAATTGATGCAGTGCGTGGCGGCTGGCCCGACAAGCGCCTGGTTATGATTTTCCAGCCCCATCGCTATACCCGCACCCGCGATCTTTACGAGGATTTCGTCAAGGTGCTGGCGGAAGTCGATGTGTTAATTGTGCTGGATGTCTATGCCGCCGGTGAAGAGCCGATTGCCGGTGCCGGCAGCAAGAACCTGTGCGGCAGTATTCGCCAGCGCAGTGCACTGGATCCAATTTATATTGAGACCATTGAAGAAGTGCCGGCGCTGCTAAATGGCCTGGTACAGGACAATGACCTGGTGATCACCCAGGGTGCCGGCAGTGTAAATAAATTAGTCGCTCTTTTAGCCGATGGTGGCCTGGGCCAGGCTCCTCTCGACAAGGGGGCCTCGTGAGTAAAGCAATGATTGAGAAGTTCGGTCGTGTTGGTCTGCTGTATGGCGGCACATCCTCAGAGCGCGAAGTGTCGCTGATGAGTGGTGCGGCGATTCACCAGGCACTGCAAAACCTCGGTGTTGATGTGGTTGCTATAGATGCCGGTGAAAATCTGTTGCAAGAGTTGCCAGACTATCAATTAGATCGCGTGTTTATTGCATTGCATGGTGTTGGTGGTGAAGACGGAACCCTCCAGGGTGCGCTGGAATATTTAAACCTGCCCTATACCGGCAGCGGCGTTCTCGCCTCGGCCCTGGCTATGGACAAGCTGCGCTGCAAGCAGATGTGGCAGGGCATAGGTCTGCCCACCACGGATTTCGCACTTCTGGAAGCTGATTCGGATTGGGGAGAAATCCTCGAACGACTGGGTGGCTCGGTAATGGTCAAGCCGGCCTGTGAAGGTTCCAGTATTGGTATGAGCCGTGCTGCGACTGCCGAGCAATTGCAACAGGCCTGGCGCGATGCGGCGGCAACCGACAGTGACCAGCAGGTGGCGGTAATTGCCGAGCCATTACTGCCGGGCCCTGAATATACCGTGGCTATTCTCGACGGCCAGCTGCTGCCGTCGATACGCATTGAATCAAATGCAGAATTTTATGATTACCAGGCCAAATATTTCTCTGACCAGACCCAGTATTTATGCCCCAGTGAGCTCTCAGGGCAGCGCGAGCAGGAATTGCAGGAAATCTGTTTGCAGGCCTTTGAGTCAGTTGGCTGTCGCGGCTGGGGTCGGGTCGATGTAATGGTTGACGGCCAGGGCAGTTTTCAATTGCTCGAGGTAAATACGGTTCCGGGAATGACCAGCCACAGCCTGGTGCCCATGGCCGCTAAAGCAGCCGGCTTAAGTTTTGACCAGCTGGTTAAAAAAGTACTCGAGGTATCCCTCTGATGGCTACCCAGAATCGCCGCGGCGCTAACCGCAATCAGCAGCAGTCAGCAGAGAGCAGCACTGTTTTCAGAAGTGCTACCAGCAAGCTGTCGACGCTGCTGCTATGGGCTGTACTGGCCCTGGTGATTTACGGCGTGGGTCTGCTCTACAAGCAGATCGACAAGCCGCTGACCAATGTGATGATTGGCGGCAATTTTACATTTTTAGAGACCGCAGAGCTCTCCGAGCTGGTGGTCAGGGAAATTGATGGTGGTTTCCTGAGTGTTGACCTTGACCGTCTTAACGATGTTCTTCGCGAGCATCCCTGGGTCGATGAAGTCAGTGTGCGCCGCGAGTGGCCATCGATACTCAAAGTTGAAGTGATCGAGGAAGTGCCAATTGCCCGCTGGGGTGAAAAAGGCTTTCTCAATCGGCTGGGTGAAGAACTGTTAATTGAAAACAACAGTCACCTGGGTGCACTGCCGGTATTGCGAGCAGATTTTGGCAGCTCCCGGGAGATGATGGAGAACTACCAGCTGATGGCTGAATTGCTGATACCCACCGGACTAAAGATTGCCGAGCTCAAGCGCGACAGTCTGGGTGTCTGGTTTATCGACACGGCCACTGGTGTGCGACTGGTGATTGGTCGCGACCAGGTCAGTGAAAAGATACGGCGTTTAAGCATGGTTTGGGCTGCGGGCCTCAGCCAGCAGTTGAAACATATTGAAAGAATAGATTTACGTTATCCCAATGGGCTTGCCGTGGCGTGGAAAGAGGGTGCATTGATCGGTGCGTGGCAGGACAACCGAAAAAGTAATCGACAGGAGATAGCAGACGCTGTCCAGGCATAACAGAGAGCTGCTGAGGAAAAATTATGGCTAGTGAAAATGAAGAAAACATGATCGTCGGATTGGATATTGGTACCTCCAAAATCGTCGCCATCGTCGGCTCGGTTGGCCCGCGTGGAGAACTGGAGATTATAGGTACAGGCCTGTATCCATCCTCTGGTCTCAAGAAAGGCGTGGTGGTCAATATTGAAGCTACGGTCAACTCGATTCAGCGCGCAATTGAAGAAGCTGAACTGATGGCTGGCTGTTCAATTCACTCGGTGTATGCAGGTATTGCCGGCAGTCATATTCGCAGCCTTAACTCCCACGGCATTGTCGCCATCCGCGATCGTGAAGTACAGGACCTAGATGTGGATAGAGTTATTGATGCGGCCCGGGCTGTGGCGATTCCCGCAGACCAGGAAATTCTCCACGTGTTGCCACAGGAATTTATTATCGACGACCAGGAGGGTGTTCACGAGCCGATCGGTATGTCCGGCGTGCGCCTTGAAGCCAAGGTTCACCTGGTCACCTGTGCCGCCAACGCCGCGCAAAATATCAAAAAATGTATTCGTCGCTGCGGTCTTGATGTCGACGAAATTATTCTTGAGCAGCTGGCCTCCAGCCACGCGGTACTCACTGAAGACGAAAAGCAGCTTGGTGTAGCGCTGGTGGATATTGGTGGCGGTACCTCGGATATCGCCATCTTTACCGAGGGGGCAATTCGCTACACAGGGGTAATACCTATAGCCGGCGACCAGGTGACCAATGATATCGCCATGGCACTGCGTACGCCGACGCCCCATGCGGAGGACCTGAAAGTTAAATATGCCTGCGCGCTGGCCAAACTGGCTCGTCCGGAAGAGACGGTCAAGGTGCCCAGTGTCGGCGATCGCGAAGCGCGAGACCTGTCTCGACAGTCTCTGGCCGAGGTGGTGGAGCCGCGCTATGACGAGCTCTTTACCCTGATCCAGGCAGAGCTGCGACGCAGTGGTTTTGAAGAGTTAATCGCCGCTGGTGTGGTACTTACCGGCGGCACATCGAAGATGGAAGGTGTGGTTGAACTGGCCGAGGAAATTTTCCATATGCCAGTGCGTATTGGCACACCGGTCAACGTCAAGGGACTGTCAGATATTGTCAATAATCCAATCTATTCAACAGGTGTTGGATTGCTGCATTTTGGCGCTCAGGCACAGCGTAAGGAGAGTGCTGGAGAGTCAGGTAATAGTTCGGGAAGCAGTTTTTTTGAAAGAGCCAAAGGCTGGTTCCAGGGTGGTTTGTAATTGCTGTCAAAAATGGCAGCTGATGTTTTTAAATTGAGAGGCGCAACTAAGGGGTAACCTATGTTTGAAATAGTAGAGAGCATTCCAAAGAATGCAGATATTAAAGTAATTGGCGTTGGCGGCGGCGGTGGTAACGCAGTCCGCCATATGATCGAGAGCAGTATCGATGGAGTGCAGTTTATCTGTGCCAACACCGATGCACAGTCCTTAAACGACCTGGATACAGCGACCATCCTGCAGTTGGGTGGAACCCTGACCAAGGGTCTGGGTGCTGGCGCCAATCCTGAAATTGGCCGCCAGGCGGCACTGGAAGATAAAGAGCGCATTGCCCAGGCGATCGAAGGTGCCGATATGGTCTTTATCACTGCCGGTATGGGTGGTGGCACCGGAACTGGTGCTGCACCAGTAATCGCCGAAGTGGCCAAAGATATGGGCATTCTTACGGTGGGTGTAGTGACTCGCCCGTTTGCCTTTGAAGGCCGCAAGCGCATGGATATTGCCAACCAGGGTATCGCCCAGCTCAAAGAGCGTGTCGATTCACTGATTATCGTACCCAACGAAAAGCTGTTGCAGGTACTGGGCAAAGAGATGACCGTGATCAATGCCTTTAAGCAGGCTAACAATGTGCTTTACGGCGCCGTCCAGGGTATTGCCGATTTGATCCTGC
>JBMYPM010000011.1:0-12999 GCA_049600275.1 Porticoccaceae bacterium
ACCATCACCGCAACTGCATAGGTGTAGGACTGGGTCAGTTCAAGAATAATAATCACTGCAGTAATCGGCGCACCTATCACCGCTGAGCTGACCGCCGCCATGCCGGCAACACTGATAATGCTGGCAATATCGGCAAAACCAAACAGGGTAATTAGCTGGCCGGCCAGGGCGCCGGTGGCAACACCAATAAATAAGGAGGGTGAAAAAACCCCGCCGAACAGGCCAAAGCCTATGCACAGGGCAGTCATCAGCAGCTTGGCAATCAACACCGCGAAGAGCAGGGAGAGAGCAAATTCACCGGCGATCATATTATTGATACTGGAAAATCCAAGCCCGAGAATTTGTGGAATCCAAACGCCAACCAGCCCGCAAATGGTCGCGGCAATAAATGGTAGTAACAGAGGTGAGATTTTTCCTCTTGAAGTCACTTTAGCGGCTTTCCTAGCAGAGTAGCGCAGAGCCCACATAAAGCAGACGGCAACTAGCGAGAAAAGCGGTGCCAGAACAACCAGAACCGGAACAATTTCAGCAAGCGGTGGAACCAGGGTGCTGATTTCAAAGGTTATGGAATGGGGGAACCACTGGTGGCTCAGTGCGCTTGCGGAAATAGATGCCACAGTAATAGGCGCAATGGTGCGCACAGAAAAGTGCCGCAGAATTGCCTCATGGGCAAAAATTACCCCGGCAATCGGCGCATTAAAGCCGGCGGAAATTGCTGCGGCAACACCACAGCCAAGATAGACGTCATGAGACAGGCGGCTGGAAACAAAACGCTTAACCCAGATTCCCATGGACGCGCCGAAGTGAACCAGTGGGCCGTACTGCCCGACCGAAGCGCCACCGCTGGCAGCGGTAAAAGCCGCCAGGGTTGAGGCCAAACCGGTTTTTATATCCAGGGGCTCATTGATCTGGTGTGCGGCATAGATAGAATCCGCTGGCCCAGTCCAGCGGGAGATGCCACAGCCGAGTTTCAGGGCGACAACTACAGCCGCAGCGACCCACAGAAAAATTACGCTGGAAAACGAAAGCAACTGGTCGCCAATAGTCAGTGAGAAAAGTGTGCTGGCTTCACGCTGTAGCTCAAACCAGTGCACGCCGATAACAAAAAGATTAGAGACGATGGCGAGAGTTGCGCCAATAAGCCCACCGATAAGGATAATCAGGATGATCTCAAGGGAGGCATCGCGTACTTTATGCATTAAATAAAGGCCTGGGTAGTAGGGGTATAAGACTGTCAGGGCGAACAGCTTAGCCAGTGCGGTTAATATCGTCAAAGTTTGTTGCAGGGGAAGGTCTCTATCGGCCTGTGAATTAGCCAGTTATACTTACCCGCGATTTACCAGGTCCATTCAATTACATTGGCAATACAAGGTTTAGATAATCCGGTGAAACTCTTTCAGCATTTAATTCGGCCCTTGATTCACAGTATCGATCGTTTTACCGATATTACCGGCAGGGCGATCTCCTGGTTAACATTATTAATGGTAGCCCTGACGGTGATTATTGTTGTGCTGCGCTACTATTTTGAGAGCGGCTCAATCGCCCTGCAAGAGTCCGTGACCTATCTGCACGGCGTGGTATTTATGCTGGGCATTGCCTTTACCCTTCAGCGCGGCGGTCATGTGCGCGTGGATATTTTTTACCGCGGGTTTTCTCCGAGGAAAAAAGCACTGGTGGATTTTGTCGGCGGCATCCTGTTTTTACTGCCGGTCTGCCTGCTGATATTTGTATTCTCCTGGGACTACGTGGCGGCCAGCTGGTCAATAGGCGAAACCTCTGAAGAGCGCAGCGGTATTGCCGGCATCTACCTGTTAAAGACTCTGCTGTTATTAATGCCGGCGACACTAATTCTGCAGGGTATTGCTGAGATCCTGAGAAATTTACTGGTGCTGCTGAACAGGCCCGATGGCTCAGCTCCTGATCATTTTGAGCCGATGCTGTGATGGTTGAATTTATACCACTCCTAATGTTTTTGGTGGTCTGCCTGGTGTTGATGGCAGGCTATCCCGTGGCGCTGTCGCTTGCAGGTACAGCGCTGATTTTTGCCCTGGCGGGCTTCGCCACGGGTCATTTTGATATGGCCTTTTTGCAGGCGCTGCCCAACCGGCTGTTTGGCACAGTTAAAAATACCACGCTGATTGCGGTGCCCCTGTTTGTGTCCATGGGGGTGATGCTGGAAAAGTCACGCCTGTCAGAAGACCTGCTTGAAAGTATGGCCGACCTGTTTAGCGGTTTCCGCAGCGGCCTGGGTATTTCGGTTGTGCTGGTTGGTGCACTGCTTGCAGCGAGTACTGGCATTGTCGGCGCCACTGTAGTGACCATGGGCTTGATGTCACTGCCGACGATGTTAAAGCGCGGCTATTCATCATCCCAGGCCACCGGCATTATTTGCGCCACAGGCACATTGGGGCAGATAATTCCCCCTTCAATTGCGCTGGTTTTACTCGGCGATATTCTCTCCAGTGCCTATCAGCAGGCGCAGCTAAATATGGGCATATTTACGCCCAAGGTTGTCTCTATTGGCGATCTGTTTGTTGGGGCAATTATCCCAGGGCTGATTCTGGTGGGGCTCTACTGTGCCTATGTTATTCTTTTTTCCAAACCCCAGTTACAGCAGTCGCAGCTCCAGCCAGATTCGGACCAGCTTCCGGCGGCCAATAGATTGTCACGGGCAATGGTTAATTTGCTGCCGCCAATATTTTTGATTGCCGCGGTACTGGGGTCAATTTTGACCGGTGCAGCAACGCCGACAGAAGCGGCAGGGGTGGGCGCTTTTGGCGCGACTCTGCTGGCGATGTTTAAGGGTCAGCTGTCAGTGGGTCGGTTGCGCGAGGTTGCCCAGAACACGACCGAAGTGACCTCCATGGTGTTTTTGATCCTGATTGGCGCGGCGATATTCTCACTGGTATTCCGCGGTTTTGGCGGCGAAGAGCTGGTTGAGCAGTTCTTCTCACAACTGCCCGGCGGTGTAGTCAGTGCAACCATTCTGGTGATGGTGGTTATATTTTTACTCGGTTTTGTCCTCGACTTTATTGAGATCACATTTGTCGTAGTGCCAATTGTTGGCCCGGTGCTGCTGGCTATGGGATTAGACCCGGTATGGCTGGGCATTATGATTGCGATTAATTTGCAGACCTCATTTTTAACCCCGCCATTTGGCTTTGCGCTGTTCTATCTTCGCGGCGTTGCACCCGCCTCGGTTGAAACCTCGGATATGTACCGCGGCGTCGCGCCATTTATTATTATTCAGCTACTATTAATGCTGATGCTGTCAGTATGGCCGGCGCTGGCAACCTGGTTACCCGCTGCTATCTATAACTGATAATTTTTTAAACAGGGATCGTTGAGTTATGGAAAACCAATTGCCGGCACCGGCCGGAAAGTTAATTTCTCAAACCATAGCCATGCCGCGAGAAACCAATGCCAATGGCGATATTTTTGGCGGATGGTTACTCAGTGAAATGGATTTAGCTGGCGCAATCCTAGCCGGCAGAATTGCCAGGGGGCGGGTTGCTACTGTGGCTATTAGCAGTATGTCATTTCTCAATCCAGTACCAGTAGGTGCGGTGGTGGGCTGCTATGCTCATACATTGTCCGTGGGCTCCAGCTCGGTGCGTATTTTAATTGAAGCCTGGATTGAAGGTGATCACCAGGCGGACTCCAGTAAAGTCACGGAAGGTGAGTTCGTCTTTGTCGCTATTGATGATCAGGGCAACAAGCGCCCAGTCCCAAAACCCTGAGCGCTGTTTCTCTTAAAGCTGGATCGCGGCAAAGATTTTTTCTCGCAACTCCTCGCTCTCATTAACAAGGTGGTGGCCAGCGCCATTGACCAGGTTAAGGCGCATATAGGGAAATTTTTCCTTAAACAGCGCTGTGTTATATCGCCAATCCAGGGTTCCATCCTCATCTCCCTGAATAACATTAATAGGGAAATTGCTGCCGGGGTGACTTTCTATTTCCGAAACCCATTGCGCCATAGCGCCTATCCAGGCTTTTGGCAGTCGCTGGGGCTGGAAGGGATCCTGATGTTGCAGGAAATGTAAAAATTCCGGGTCGTGAGAGTTTTTGCGAAATACTCTTTTCATGGTCTTTCTAAAGGGTCCGGTGAGCTTAAAAGCCCAGCGATTAAATTTCCACATGCGCGGATGTACAAGTGGTGCCAGCAGGTTGAGACTGGCAAAGGGGTAGTCTTTAGTATTGACCTGATCGAGCAGATGCTTAAGCAGGATAGCGCCGCCAGTACTCTGCCCGATGCCATGCAGTGGCCCGGGGCAAAACTCTGAAGCGGCACTGATAACCTGGTTTAGCTGGCAGACATATTGATTGTAACTGTCGATATAGCCGAGCTCACCGCTCGACAGACCGTGGCCAACAAGATCAAAGCAGACCACCGAAAATTGGCGGCGAAGAAGCTCCCTAACCAGATTCCTATACAGGCCGGTATGGTCGAGATAGCCGTGAACCACAATAACGGTTCCCCGGGCATCGACAGGTTGCCAGGCCATAATATGAGTCTCTTGGTCATCACTGGAAAGATGTCCTGCGTGAAGTCGTAAACTGTCGGTTGGCAGAGGCAGGCGATAGAAATCCAGGTAGTCCTGCAGTGCGGGATTAGAGGGCAAATCAGCGACAGCACGGGCATCAAACGGCGGTAGTTTATGCCGCAGGCTATCTATGTTTTTTGGCGCACAATCTGACTGAGCATAACGCATAGCTTTATCCGTAAATTGTGTTAGAGTTCCGTAAAAATACTTGTTTGATTTGTAACCGTATAATTCACATCTTGTCAGAATGAGTATGAATTACAATAATAAAGATTTTGTTGAAAATTTAATTAATCTGCACAGTACGACGCTTGTTCGATTTTTGGCGCGTCGCATGAACAGCCGTGAAGATGCCGAAGATATTGCGCAGGCGGCATTTATACGTCTCTATACTCTTGACGATCCCAGCAAGTTATCCAATGCCAAGGCCTTCCTTTTTCAAGTCGCCGCCAATATGTCGATTGACCAGTTGCGAAGGAAAGTTTTGCACCAGAACTACCTGGAGCGCGAGGGCGCTAAAGCCCCCAATGACGGTGCTACACCAGTTAGTGCGCTAGTAGAAAATATCCCCCTCGAACGAGAGATGGAAGCCAAGCAGACATTGAAGGTTATTTATGAATCCCTGGAGGGGTTGCCGGAAAACCCGAGGCAGGCTTTTATTCTAAATCGCGCAAAAGGCCTTACCTACGGAGAGATTGCCAGGCAGATGGGCGTCTCTGTCAGTTCTGTTGAGAAATATATCCTTGAGGCCCTCAAACATTTGCGCGGCGCTCTCGCCGAGACAGACCAGTAGAAACCGCGTAATCACCAATAAAATTCGCCCCATAATGGTGCGTTTCTCGCTATTTGCATCATTGTGGGGCGCTTTAACGGGCTGCTGCTATGGCATCTCCTTCGGTCAGTGCTTGATTTCGCGCAAGTAGCCTGTGTCAGGGTCGAATGGCATAAATATTGTATGCAGGGGATAAATAAATTATTACTTATTTATGTTTATTGGCTGGATGGTCTGGGGTATTTGCTTTTTTGCTCGTCTTAGCTGTGGCAAATCCGATTAATAGAAACATGCGCTCAATATGAGCGAGCCAAAATAATACAAGCTACTTGAGTACAAGCCATTGACTGCAACACGTATTGATCAAAATGTCCTCGACCAGGCCTTCGCCTGGGTTGTCGCGTTGCGTGGCGAAAAAGTCAGTGAAAAAAATCTTGAGGATTTCTCAGTTTGGATTACCGAGGATAAGTCTCATCAATCGGCCTGGGACCAGGCGCTGGAACTCTGGGAGACAATGGGCGCGGTTACCCATCTTCCTGTAGACGAGCTTTTGCCAAAGGATTCGCTCAAGTCGACAGAACATACAGAAACTCGCGCAGATACCCAGCCAGCACCAGGCGGTGGCCTGATGGAAAAATTGCAGAGTCTCTGGAAGCCGATGGCGCTGGCTTTTTCTCTCGTTGCGGTTGGTTTTTTCGCGGTAGTTAATTTTCAGCCCCAGGGTGAAATCTACACGGCAGGAACAGGCCAGTACCTGGCTGTTACCCTCGCCGATGGCAGTGTTGTTGAGCTCAATACCAATAGCGAGATTTCTGTATCCCTGACGGAGAAATTCCGCGAGATTGAGTTGCGCAAGGGCGAAGTCTTCTTCACGGTTGCCAGTGATAAAGACAGGCCTTTTATCGTTGACGTGGCCGGTGCAACCGTTCGCGCAGTGGGCACAGCGTTTAATATTTATCGGGTCACTGACCAGAGCGCAATAGTCTCTGTAAGCGAAGGTATTGTGCGTGTGGAAGAGGCGGGGGGATCCTCTGTTGCCTCAGCCCAGTCACAGCTGTTGACGGTTGATGAAGCATTAGAAATCGATTCAGTTCGCGGCCTGTCGGAGTCCAGTATTCCAACGGCCCAGACTACGGCCTGGCGACAGGGGCAGCTGTTGTTTGAAAACACCTCGATTGGAGATGCAGTTGAGATGCTCAATCGCTACCTGCACAAAAAGGTTGTCGTCGCTGATGATGTATCTAAAAGCATCAAAATATCTGGCACCTTTTCATCCCGCCAAAAGAAAGAAACGCTCGCCGCAGTTGCCCAGGCCCTGGGTCTGGAGCTGACTCCCCGCGAACATAAATGGCTGTTGTCTCAACCCAAACCATAGGGTTTAATGATCCCCTTTAATTAGGCTGGGTCATTGCCGTATGGCATGTTTTGGGGTTTTGAATAATTGTTACCGCCGTCTGTTGGCTCTCTGCCGAGCATCAATACTCTCTATTGCCTGTTTATTTTCGATACTTATAAGTTCTCTATTACCAAGCTCTGCGGCTCAGGCCATAGTTACGGATCTTTACCCGGTTGAACTGCCTCGGGGCAGTCTGCACAGTTCGCTGATAGCACTTGGGCAGCAAACCCAGTCTTCAATTATTTTTCCATCCTCCATGGGCAATGACCAGGATGCCCCAGAGGTCGTCGGCAGCTTTAGCATCCTTCAGGTATTGGATATATTAATTGAAAATCGCGATATCGAATACCGAATTGTAGGACCCCAGACCGTGGTGGTACTGCCGCGCTGTAAAGCCGGTTGGGACTGTGCTGCCATGCATAAGGATTTGCAGATCAGCAAAAAACAGTACCCGATGATCGAAGAGCTTATTGTCCGCGGCAAGCCGCTTACCGGATCCAGGTTCAAGCAGATTAACGGCAACTCATTTACCCCGACAGATATTATTACCTCCACTGAAATTCGCCTTTCCGGTGCGCAGACACTGTCTCAGCTGATGAGGTTTACGCCGGAAGTGGCAGGGAATTCTGCGAGTACTGCGGTCAGCAATGGTGGCAATGGAACGGCCAGCGTTACTCTGCGGGGATTGCCAGCCACCAATACACTGGTCCTGATCAATGGATTGCGCAGCGCGGTCAATGCCATTGATGGCGGCTCCGTTGATCTCAATAGTATCCCCCTGGCTGCGGTTGATCGCATCGAAATCCTTAAAGACAGCGGTTCATCTATCTACGGCTCGGATGCCATTGCTGGGGTTGTAAATGTTATTTTGCGCAAGAGCTTCGATGGCGTGCTGCTCAATACCTATACCGGTGTGTCAGATGCAGGTGACAACCAGACAACCCGTTACGATATTCTGGCTAGCGGAAAAGTGGCCGGGGTAGAGTTGTTAGCGATGGCCTCCCACTATGACCAGGAGGGCTTGTTTAGTCGCGATAGAGCAATTTCCAGTTCCGCCGACGGCCGATTGCTGGGCGGCGTTGACCAGCGTTCAAGTGCCACAGCAAATGCTCGCATTCTTGTCGGCGATAATATTGTTACTCTCGCTGAGGGGCAGGTCGATGGACAGTCCCCCGCAGATTTTCGCAATGCGACAGACGAAGATCTTTTTGACTACCTTGCATATACCTCTTCACTGGTGCCGGCAGAGCGTGATTCCTTTTTTCTCTCCGGAAACCTGACACAGCTGGAATCACTGGAGAGTACTTTTGAGCTCGGTTATGTGAAAAATACCACCCATATAACTTTTGCCCCGGCACCTGTCTTTACCGCGTTTGAAGAGGCGCCGATCAGCATTTCTGCCGACAACCAATTCAACCCATTTGCCGAGGATATTGTCGATGCGCGTATCAGGCTTCTGGGGTTGGGCCCCCGGCTACAGACCAATGAATCCGAGACTTTTCGCGCCAATAGCAAATTGATGGGAACCCTGCGCGATGGCGAGTGGCAGGTAAGCCTTAACTGGAGTGAAAACAAAGCCGTTGAACGTTGGCGCAACCTGGTCGATGCGGAAAATCTTGCCCTGGGGCTTGGCAGCAGTGCCGCCTGTGCCAGCACGGATGGCTGTGTGCCGATTAATTTTTTTGGGTCGCCGCAAGCTATTACTGATGTGCAGCTTAACTATATCCGCGCCAATGCAGTTAACCGCGGCCACTCAACACTGGCCTCAATTAATATAGATATCTCCCAGATTGCCAAAATCTCTGCGGTGGAAAATATTGAGTTTGCTGCGGGCCTGGAAATGCGTCGGGAAACTTTTGCCGCAGAGGCCGACCCGCGCGTCGAGAAAAATCAGTTAATCGGCGGTGAGTTTGGCAGTAGTCGCGGAGACAGAAGCAGCTCGGAGCTCTATATAGAATCCCTGGTGCCACTTATTACCAGTGAGAGCCTGGTTGCCGAGCCTGTTTTAGAGGCGAATATTTCCCTTCGGGCTACCCAGTACAGTGATTTTGGCTCAGAGGCCAACCCCAAATTGGCGATGCGCTACCGACCCAATAGCGACCTGATGTTGCGCGGAAGTATTTCCCAGGGATTTCGAGCGCCGTCACTCTTTGAGCTAAACCAGAGCCATAGTATCAGCCAGGCGTTTTTGGTGGATCCCTGTTCTGATCCTGAAAATGTTGGCCTGCTGCCGGGCTGCGATGTGCAGACCGATCCGCTGCGAGTTCAGTACCTGACTGTAACTGGTGGCAATCCCGAACTGCACCCTGAAATCTCTAAAAACCTTTCCCTAGGCTTTATTTATACCCCTCCCGGATTGCGTAATTTTACCTTTGGTCTCGATGCCTACCGGATTGAAATTGATAATATTATTGGTGCCAGCGGCCAATTTTTCCTCGACCAGAATGCAGTCGACCTGAGTTTCAGCAATCGAATTGTTCGCGATGAAAATGGCGAAGTGGTCAAGGTGGTGGCCAATAATGAAAACCTTGGGATGCGACAAATTTCCGGATTGGATGCGGATATTTCCTGGCGCGTGTTTATCGCCAAGTGGGGCAGTCTGGGCGTTGACTTGAGTGGCTCACATATTCATTCATACGAGTTTCAAAGTGCTCCAAATTCAGAGATTCAGGAGTTGGCGGGAACATTCGCAGATGAGGCAGCGGAGGGTTCCGGAGCCCTGCCGAAATGGAAGACCAGGCTGAACCTGTTCTGGCAATTTGGGCGCTGGGAAGTTGCACTCTCATCATTTAGGGTCAGCAGCCTAACCGAAACAGTCAATGATCCTGATAATCAGCGCGACTCGGGCGCCTGGTCCCGCGAAGATGCCCAGATGAGTTATCACTTCAACTCTGGTGAGTCACTGATAACACTGGGGGTCGATAATATACTCAACGCAGCGCCTCCTTTCTTGGCTTCTGCATTCAACGATAACTTTGATTCAAGAACCTATGAATCCACTGGCAGATTCTTTTATGCCAGGTTTAGCCATCATCTCTAACACTGCAATAACAGGTTAATGTTCTTTTCCCGATCAAATGTCCCGGCTTAAAAACTGAGGGATATCACCCCCCATACGTTGCATATATAGCCCACGGAGAAATGGGCAATAACTATAAATCTTGTAAATTCAACTAGTTGAAAACCGAGCCTTCAAAGATTGGGCCGATTCTACGGTTAATTTTAAAAATCATGGGAGTGATATCATGTCTTCAAAAATCCTAAAGGGCAGCTTGCTGGCCATTGCAATTGCGGGCGCCAGCATTGGCTCGACAACTGCATTTGCCCAGTCGGCGGATGGCTCTATTCGCGGCAGTGTTGCTGGTGCCGATAGCTCTACTGTTGTAGTAATTTCAGATAAATCACGGGGTATTTCAAAATCCATTGCTGTCGGTGATTCCGGGTCATTCCGTTCCGGCAGTCTGGCACCTGGAACCTATACAGTCACGGTAAGCAAAGGCGGCCAAGTGGTCGATAGTGAAGCCGTTGCTGTCGTCATCTCCGGTACCTCCAAAGTCAGCCTCGATGCCAATGAAGCCAGTGTTGAGGAAGTTATTGTCAGTGGTGCAAAAGTTGCCGCTATTGACTCCGGTATTGGTGAGATCGGCCTGGTTATCAGTGCAGAAGATTTAGAACAGTTACCTGTAAACCGTACTCTGGGCGCCGTTACACTATTGGCCCCTGGTGTATCTCGCGGTGATACCGCATTTACTGGTACCAGCTTCTCTGGTTCGTCTGTTGCAGAGAACACCAGCTTTATTAACGGCTTAAACACCACCAACTTTAGAAATGGCCTTGGTTTCTCAAAAGTTCCTTTTGAATTCTATGAGACTATCCAGGTTAAAACTGGCGGTTACTCAGCCAAGTATGGTCGTTCAACTGGTGGTGTGATGAACGCTCGTTCGAAGAGCGGTTCAAATGAGTTCAAATTTGGTGTCAACGCTTACCTCGATGGTCAAATGGACACTAGCCCAAACACCTATGCGGCGGATAACAACAATGATGACCAGACGGATAAAACTTACGATATCTACGCCTCAGGCGCGTTGATTGAAGATCGCGTTTTCTTCTATGGCCTCTACAGTGAAACTGATGAGAGCCAGGAATATTATGGTGTTACCAGTGGTCGTGGTTATAAAGAACAGCTCGATGGCAGTTTCTGGGGTGCCAAGCTCGATGCAATTATTGCTGACGGACACCGTTTGGAAGTCACGGCATTTAGCGATAAGTCTGATGCGGTAGAAGGTACTTACGAGTACGACTTTGATACCCAGACTGTTGGTGCTTACCTTGGTGACACCCTTTATAACCGCGGTGGTGAAAACTGGGTTGTTACCTATACAGGCGAGATCACTGACAGCATAGAGCTGTCTGTCTCAGCTGGTGAAAACAATGCCAACAGAACCACAGCACCTTCAACCGCAACCATTCCGGTTGTTTACCAAGTGATAGATTCCGACTTTACCGCACTGGGTAATTGGACATCATTCACGGTGGACGAGGGTGAAGACCAGCGTAAGACCATGCGTATGGATTTATCCTGGGACCTGGGTGACCACTTCCTCGAGTTTGGTATCGATAACGAGGAAAATGTATCGACCAACTTTACAGTTAACTCAGGTGGTGTTTACTGGTTGTTGCATCCGCAGAATGACACTGATGCTTATCTCTGTGATACAGCGACAGAATGTCCTTCCGGTGCTAACGCCCGTAAGCGTACTTATGCCTCCGGTGGTGAGTTCGATGTTGAGTCAAGCTCCTACTATATACAGGATACCTGGACGGTTAACGATAACCTGATGCTGGAACTGGGGTTGCGTAATGAGACATTTACTAACTTCAATGCCGACGGTGATGAGTTTGTAACTGTTGAAGATCAGTGGGCACCTCGTTTGTCGGTTACCTTTGATCCAGCGGGTGATGGACGACAGAAGATATTCGCCAACTGGGGTCTGTACTATCTGCCAATTGCCTCAAACACCAATATTCGTTTATCGGGTGGCGAGACCTATATCCATGACTTCTACGATTGGGATGGCAGCCAGAATGCTGACTCAACACCTTCAGGTATTGCTGCAACGCCTTACGATACCGAAGTGTTTGGTAACGGCGAAGTGCCAGATACCCGTTCTGTAGTGGACTCTGAGCTGGATGCGATGTACCAGTCAGAGTTTATTGTTGGCTATCAAATGACAGCAGACAGTGATGTGACCTACGGTCTTAAGGCTATTTATCGTAACCTTGAAACCTCTATTGAAGACGTTGCCATCGATGCTGCTGTAATCTCTCAGTACAACGCTAATGGCAACTGGGATGACACCAAGACCGATGGTGAAACCGTTGAAGAGGTCTTCTCCGGATTCCATCAGTACGTATTGGCCAACCCGGGATCACCAATGACTGTCTACATTCCAGAGCAGGAAGAGTGGGTAACCCTAAGTGCGGATGAGTTGAACTATCCAGAAGCTACTCGTCAGTATGCGGCAATTGAAGCCACTATGAGCCGTCCATTTGATGGTAAGTGGAGCCTTGATGCATCTTATACCTGGGCGCACAGCTGGGGTAACAACGAAGGCTATGTTCGTTCAGACAATGGCCAGGACGATGCGGGTCTAACCACCAACTTCGACCAGCCAGGCCTGACGGACTTTGGTTCGGGTAACCTGCCAAATGACCGTCGTCACACAATCAAGATGTACGGTAGCTACCAGCTTGAAAATGGTATTCGTCTCGGCGCTAACGTTATGTGGCAGACCGGTCGTCCCAAGGGTTGTTTTGGTATTCACCCAACGGATGATTTCGCAGCGGCTTATGACGAAGCGTCATTCTACTGCGACGGTGAGCCAGTTCCACGCGGCAGCCTGGGAACCACGCCCAGCTATACCAATATAGACCTGAATGCGCAGTACACATTCGATGTTGGTGGTTCAGATCTGGTGGTTTCACTTGATTTGTTCAACGTGTTGAATGCGGATGCTGTTACCGAAGTACAGGAAGACGATACGGCTAACTTTGGCAAGACAACCTCTTTCCAGCGCCCACGGTTCTATCGTATGAGTGCACGTTACGCCTTCTAAAGCAGTATGTAACACAAGCAACAAAGCCTTTATTCAAGGCGCTAAAACCCCCGTCGCAAGGCGGGGGTTTTTTTATGCCAGTTAAGTGGAGGAGGTGGAAGCTTCCGCCAGCAATCGGCGAGGCTGGAGTAGGGGGGGCGAAAAAAAGCCCCGCTGATAGAGCGAGGCTTG
>JBMYPM010000012.1:0-12708 GCA_049600275.1 Porticoccaceae bacterium
CCACGGTCAAGGAAGAATAGTCTTTCCACTTGTCAGGATAGCCAATTTTTGGCGTGAACTTGGATAGCTTAACCAGCGACTGCTGTTTCGTCTCCTCGCTCATCCAGTCGAGGTTCTTAATGGATTCCGCGTAAGCGGCAATCAGGTTATCGACCATAGTAATCATGCGCGCCTTGGAATCTGGCGAAAAATGCTTTGCTACATATAACTGTCCCAGCAGCTCACCGAGGTTGCCATTGATCGAGTTAATTGCTTTGCGCCAGCGCGGCTGTTGCTCCTGTCTTCCATAGAGGAATTTCGAATAGAAATCGAAGCGTGATTCTACAAACGCTTTGGGCAGGTAACTTGCGTAGCTGGAAAGTACATTTGCGCGCAGGTAATCCTTCCAGGAATCCACCTCGATGCGGGTAAATAGCTGGTTAAAGGCCGACAGGTAACTGGGTTGAACAACGATCACATTCTCGGGTAGGTCTATGCCAATACCCATCAGGTAGGTTTCAACATCCAGGTTGGAGAGCATGGTGAGAAATTCACTGGCGGTTACTTTATTGTAGCGCTTATCGGCATCGCGATTATCAATCTTGTTCCACTGGTGTTCAGCCAGCTGGCTCTCAAGCGCGAAAATACGCTCAGCTGCAGCAGTGGCATCTGTATGCCCGGCGAGCGCGAGAATATCCGCCAGGTAGCTTTTGTACCTGCCAATAATCTCCACACCCCGTTCAGAGTTATCGCTGTAGTAGTCGCGGTCGGGCAACCCCAATCCGGACTGGACCAGGTGCAGGATATAACTTGTTGCATCCTTGTCATCCTGGCCCACATAGAGATTAAAAGGTGCGTCAATTCCAGCCGGGTTTGAACTGCCGAAAAAGGCAACAATATCGCTGTGGGTTTTAAGGTTATCGATCTGTTCAAGATAGTCGGCGACCGGCTCTATACCCAGTTTTTCAATACGTGCCTCGTCGATAAACGCATTGTAATAATCACCAATCTTTTTCCTGGCAGGGTCGCCCTGGTGATCTGCTGCTGCGTCTTCAACGATCACCCGCGACTGCTCAAGGCTCTCCTTGCGCAATGTCATATAGCTTCCCCAGCCAACTTCGTCAGCGGGAATTTCGGTAGTCTCCAGCCATTTGCCATTGGCATAGCGGTAGAAATCATCCTGAGGACGCACTGAAGTATCCATCCCGCTCAGGTCAATACCTGAGATCAATGGCAGGCTCTCTTTTGCCGGGGCAGTATCAGTTTGATCGGAACAGGCAGCGGCTAAAACCAATGCTGCAAAGGCCGTTATGATTGTCTTTGACGGAAATTTATTCATCTGGTGCCTCTTTAATTATGGGGCGCTGCATCGAGCGCGTAAAAACCGTTGGCTTAAAAACCAGTGCCTCTTATCTAACGATTACCATAGCCAAGACCGCAGCTGCATTGCAGGAAGACCGCTAATGAGACTTGGCGGATTGGTGATACTGCTCGCCACTGTCGAGATTCATCAGGCGCATTGCACCGCCCCAGACATAACCAGTATCCATAGGGTACAGGTTTGCGCCGCAATCCCTGCCTTCAAGGGCGGCCCAGTGGCCGAATATAATCTTATCCTGCCGGGCTGTGCGCTTCTTATGACTGTACCAGGGAGCAAACTCCGCAGCCAGTTGTTCAGGCGGACTACTGTGCGGTGCCGTCTTGGCATTTAATTCGAGCTTTCCGGAACTGCTGCAGTAGCGCATACGGGTCAGGTAGTTGGTAATTAACCGCCAGCGCTCAGGCCCTTCAAGGCTATCTGACCAGCTGTCCGGCTGGTTGCCGTACATATGGTTGAAATAGACGCCGGACTGCTCAGACTGCAGGACCACCTCTACTTCCCGGGCCATAGAAGCCGCCGTACCGATACTCCAATTGGGCGGGATGCCCGCATGGACAATTGTATAGTCGCCAACCGAGAGCAGCAGTGGCAGCTGCTGGAGCCAGCTAAGCAGCTCGTGGCGATCGGGAGCGCAGAGAATATCGTCGAGAGTATCTTTATTCGTGGCCTTGCGCACACCCTGTGAGATAGCCAGCAGATGCAGGTCATGATTGCCGAGTACAGATGTAAAGGCACTGCCCAATCCTTTACAGAAACGCAGGGTATCCAGCGACTGGGGGCCACGATTGATCAGGTCGCCGACAGCAATTAAACGATCTGTGGTCGGTTCAAAGTTTACCCTGTCCAACAATTTAAGCAGTGGACTCAGGCAGCCTTGAATATCTCCGACGACGTAATCAGTCATTTAGTTCACAGTGTTGGGTGTCGAGAGTAAAAAGGGTTCGATTGGAACATTGTATGTACGCCCCTGCGGGTCGCGCATACCGTAGTGACCCTGCATAGTGCCAACAGGCGTGTCGAGCACAACCCCGCTGGTATATTTATAGGACTGGCCTGGATTAATTAGAGGCTGTTCACCAACGACCCCCATGCCGCGATAGACTTTTTTTTCCTCATTGCCATCGGTAACCACCCAGTGGCGATTGAGCAACTGGGTTGCCTCATTGCCGCGGTTGTATATCGTTATCTGGTAGGCGAACACAAAACGACTGTTCTCAGGCTCTGATTCCTGGCTGAGATACTCTGTGTCTACCTTGACAATAATTGGCTGTTCAATCATTTGGCTCTCATCATGCTGTTATGGATATGGTTGGATAATGCGACAAACTCGGAAACACTAAGCTGTTCGGCACGGCGCGATAAATCTATCTCCTCGGCCGCTGAGTCGAGATGTTCGGCGTAGGGTCGCAGGCAGTTGCGCAGGGTTTTGCGGCGCTGCTGGAAGCTGTGGCTGACCAGCTGGCTGAGCAGCTCTTCATTTTCGGCAACGCAGGGCTTTTGCCTGTGGGGCTTGAGCCGGACAATCGCCGACTGCACCTTTGGCGCCGGCCTAAATGATTCCGGTGGCACTGGTATCAGCGGCATAACCCGGCAGTGGTACTGCACCATCACTGAGAGACGGCCATAGGTTTTATTTCCCGGCACGGCGCCGAGGCGCTCGACCACTTCGAGTTGCAGCATAAAGTGCATATCCTGGATCAGCTCGCGTACCTTGAGCAGATGAAACAGCAGCGGTGTGGAAATATTGTAGGGCAGGTTTCCCACAAGGCGCATCTGCCGACCATTGTGAAACTGGGCAAAGTCTGTCTTCAGGGCATCGCCACTAAAAATACTGAAATCCGCATAGGCGGCGAATTTCTCAGTCAGGTAGCTGACCAGGTCGCGATCCAGCTCCACCACTTTCATGCTCGGGCAGCGCTCTACAAGATGCTCAGTAATAGCTGCGGTGCCCGGGCCGATCTCAATCAAATTATCATCGGCAGCGGGGCCGATAGCGGAAATAATCTGCGCAATAATTTGCTGGTCAACCAGAAAGTTCTGCCCAAAGCGTTTCCTGGCCTGGTGTTGAATGGTCATTCTGGGTCTTTACCGCCGGTTTTTGTCGCCATCTGCACCGCAACCTGAATAGCGGTATGGAGACTGCCGTTGTCTGCGCTGCCGCTGCCGGCGAGATCCAGCGCTGTGCCGTGATCTACCGAGGTGCGAATAATAGGAAGTCCAAGAGTGATATTGGCCGCTCGCCCAAAGCCCTGGTATTTAAGCACTGGCAGGCCCTGGTCGTGATACATCGCCAGGACAGCATCTGCGCTATCCAGGTGTTTTGCGGTAAACAATGTGTCTGCTGGCAGAGGCCCGATAAGGTTTATACCCTGGGCGCACAGGCTTTCCACAACCGGATTGATTGTCTCGATCTCCTCGCGTCCCAGGTGACCACCTTCACCGGCGTGGGGATTGAGACCGCAGACCAGTATGGTCGGTGATGGAATAGCAAATTTATCCTGCAGGTCGGCAACCAGTATATTGATCACTTCAGTCAGTGACTCCCGGGTAATGCTGTCGGCAACATCGCGCAGCGGCAGGTGAGTGGTTGCCAGTGCCACACGCAGTTCGGTGGTTGCCAGCATCATTACCACCAATGCTGTCGCGGTTTTCTCCGCGAGGTATTCAGTATGACCGGTAAAAGCGTGGCCGGCATCACTGATAATCGACTTTTGTACTGGCCCGGTAATCATCGCCTGGCAGAAGTTGCGCTGGCAGTCTGCAACTGCAGCATCCAGGCAGTTCAGTACATAGGTGCCATTGGCGCTGTTAAGTTGGCCAGCCACAGCGGGCTCTGCGAGAGCGACTGGAACTATGGCCAATTCGCCGGGCTTCAGTGGCTGTGGGCTCGAGCCCGGCTCGCGAAGCACAAGCTTGAGGTTGAGTTCAGCGGCCCGCTGCTCCAGGAGTTGCGGATCAGCATAGGCGACCAGCTCGTGGTCATGGCCGTTCTGCACCAGGCTGATTAACAGATCCGGGCCTATGCCAGCTGGTTCTCCTGGCGTTAGTGCCAGGCGTAGAGTCATGACTTTTTGGGCTCTTTGATTTCCACGAAAGCCTCATCGCGGATTTCCTGCAGCCAGACTTGCAGCTCCTCTTCGTACTTGCGTTGACGAAGCAGGTTTTCGGCGCGATTGCGCATAATCTTATCGCTGAAGTCCTGGTTGCGGCGCTCGGTCACCTGCAGAATATGCCAGCCGAACTGCGACAGGAAGGGTGCGCTGACCTCCTGCAGTTCGATACTGTTCATGGTCTGCTCAAACTCTGGTACAAACATCCCCGGCGTTGACCAGCCCAGTTCGCCACCATTCAGTGCCGAGCCGGGATCTTCAGAAAACTCTTTGGCTATCAGGGCAAAATCTTCGCCGCCGGCAACCCGCTCACGAAGTTCATTGAGCAGGTCGATAGTAGTTTCCTCGTCGCGAATCTCGTTGGGCTTGATAAGTATATGCCGGGCAAAGTGCTGCTCGATAAGTTGCTCGCCACCGCCGCGACGCTCATAGAGCTTGATCAGGTGGTAGCCTGCATCGCTGCGAACCGGGTCGGATACAGTATCGACCTCAAGCTTCTCAACGGCCTCAATAAATACCCCCGGCAACTGCGCCATTTTTCTCCAGCCGAGATCGCCACCCTGAAGTGCGGTTTGATCCGCAGAATTTGCGATTGCCAATTGCTTGAAGTCAGTACCGCTCTGCGCCTGGCTGAGCAGATCCTCGGCGCGCTTTAAAATAGCGTTGGCTTCATTGCTGTTTGTACCGCTGGGGACGGGCAGCAGGATATGACCAATATTGACATCGGGAGAAGTCATAAAGCGACCCTCCTCAGAGCCGAGGAAATTATCCAGTTCCTGGCTGCTGATATTGATACGGCGCATCACATAGCCCTGCTGTACGCGCCTTAGAATCATTTCATTGCGAATCTCCTCGCGCACGGCTGACAGGGTTGAGCCAGAGTTATGAATCTGCTCGATATACTGCTCCATCGTCAGCTGGTTATTGGCTGCAATGCGGTTCATAGAGTCATTGAGCTCTGCATCAGTGATACGAATACCAGCGTTGTAGCCCATATTGAGTTGCAGTCGTTCGGAGATTAAACGCTCGAGTACCTGTTGGGTGAGAATTTCTTCCGGGGGAGGCTGGGTGCCCGATTTATTGATCTGGGTATAGATAGCGGCCAGTCGGCTCTGCACTTCACTTTCCAGTACAACGTCTTCATCAACCACTGCGACAACTCTGTCGAGGATTTCAACCTGGCCGATTGCGCTAATTGAAGCGGCGCCCAGTAAAAGTGCAATCAGTGCTTTATTACAAGTTTTCTTCAGATCCATAGCCGTAGATACCATTGTTTAGCATTGTGTCAACCCGACCGCCGGAGCCGGCCAGACCTTTAAATTGTATTTGGAAAAATATTCCATTCGACAATGTCAGGTCCTCTTCGGGACGCAGTACATCGTCTTTGCGATCCAGCCAGCGGCGTGCGACAAGACTTGCCCGCCAGCAACAGCTGTTGTATTCAAATCCGGCAAAAATATCCAGCGCCCGACTATTGGTAAAGTCATGATTCCAGCGTCCAACCAGGTTGAAGTTGCCCGCTATCGGAACAAATCCCGAGATATCTGCCTGGCGAATATCCTGTGGCAAACTGGCGCCGTCAAACAGGCGAGGATCCCTTTGTGTCGAGCGGTAGGTCGCGTTAAACAACCGATTCTGGCGGTCATTATAGCGCAAGCTAATGCTGCTTTTTTCCAGCTCGCTATCATGTGTGTCGTAGATAATATCACTAGTAAAACGCCAATTAACATTCATTCGACCAGACAGTTGTAGTGCCAGCGGGGACTGTCTGCGACCCAGTTCATCGAGCTCCCGGGCTGAGGGAGTCGCCGACAGGGTTATCCGCCGATCAATATAATTGATTGATTGGGCAATACTGGCGGTAAATCGTTCCTGTCCGGAACGCTTATCGATAAAACGTGTGGTCAGTGCAATGGTCAGTCGATTTTCATCGGAGATTCTGTCGCCACCATTAAAGCGCTCATCGCGAAACAGTTGATCGTAGGAGGGGGTGAACTCACGGGTATCAAAATCGGGGAAATCAGACTGATCTTTAAAGGCGGCATTTACATAGTAGAGCCGGGGCTCCAGGGTCTGGGTAAATCCAGCTAGCCAGCTGCTGTCGCGCTCGAAGAAAATGCTGCTGTCCACTGAGGATACAGGTACGGTTACCGATGGGCTGCTATCTCCCAGGGGAGCGCCGCCGCTATCGAGGTTGTAAGAGAGATGCTTGATGCGAAACTGAGGGCGAAAGTAGCCCCAGGTCCAGCGCTTGTCCCAGCTGATACCATAGTCCAGGCGATTTCTAATACCGGTGACAAAATCGCGATTGTCGTGGTCAAACAGCCCGCTCTGGTTGTTTAGATCGAGCACCAGGCTGTTGTCGAAACGGTAGTAACCATTGATATTAATTTTTGGCAGTACCGAGTACTGCTCTTCCAGTCCATCGACAATAATCTGGTTATCCCGGGCTTCGACAAGGTAGTCCCAGTGTTGAGTCCTGTATGTTGCCCCTGCGACACGGCGCAGGTTGATCAGGCTGGTTGACTCCTGGGAAATATTGCCGAGGTCGCGAAGGTAATCATTATCGGAGACTTTGTTGATATCCAGGAAAGTCGACCAGGACTTGCCTATACCGCCGAGATGACTGAGACCCAGCAGGTAGCGATCCTCGCCAAGATACTCAGGCAGGCCGGTATCAGTATCTAAATCATTCTCATCTTTACCGCCCTTGTCATCACCTAAAAAGGCAGCGGATATGTCTGTCTCTGCATAGCGGGAGAGGTGGCGAAATTCCAGCTCCATACCTATTCCGCGCTCTTGAACCAGGCGCGGGGTAATGGTCGCATCATAGTTCTCAGCCAGGTTCCAATAGATCGGCTGGGCGTAGTCGAGACCGTTGCTGCTGTCCACATGCAGTGCGGGGAACAGCAGGCCGGAAGAGCGGCGGTCGTTAACCGGAAATTTAATCCACGGGAAATAGAACACCGGGATATCTTTTACTCTTAGCTGGGCATTTTTTACCGTGGCAAAGCCGGATTCCTGGTCAATGGCAATTTCACTGGTGGCCATTTGCCAGGTTGTATCGCCGGGTTCGCAAGTCGAGTAAGTGGCATCGGAGATGGTGATAACGCCATCTTTTGTACGCTGTAAATTTTCCGCCTTGCCGCGCACTGAAGCCTCGTGAAGTACATAGGTAGCCTCTTCGATCTGCACCTCTTTACTGTCTATATCGATCTCCGCAGTGTTGCCCAGTAGCAGCATCCCCGGTTCGCGAAACTGGACATTGCCCTCGAGCACAACGGTGCGGTTGGTCTGGTCTATACGTGCGGAGTTACTGCGAATCTGCCGGTAGCCCTGGGAGATCTGCACATCGCCATCCAGCAATGCCACGTTATCGGCAAGGGTTTCCGTGGAGTTGGCATTAACCAGCAGTGAGGCCTGCCCGGGGTCGATATTCGCATCCGGGTAGGTTCTCTCGGGTTCAATATAGGCGCCGCAACAGTTGTCGGCTACCTGCGAGCGCTGCTCTTCGGTCATCTGGCCTGATTTAACCCAGTCCAGGTTGCGCACTGCAGCGACTCTCGGTTCATCGGGATTGGCCACAGATGGAGGGTTTTCAGGCGTTTCAGCCACTTGGTGGTCGTCGGCAGATACTGCAATAGAGAACCCTGCAACCACTGCGATCAGTCCGCCAGCAAGCGCTGGCTTATGTCGTTGGATGGCGACAAAAAGTGGACTCTGCTGAATAGAGGAAAACGCGCTCAAGATATGGCCTGTTCACTGATTGATAGATTGCTGGCATTTTACCTGATAACTTGCCAGAGTAGAGGGCTGAATTAAGATAGAATAAATTTTTTTAGCCTGTGGTTTTTACCAGCCCTATAGTCGGCGCTGAACAGGCGCATCTAACAATAAAGGAAAGACAGATATTAACCCTCTAGATAATCGACGACGCAGCATATTTATTGATTGGGTTGAGGCCTTTTTGCCTGAATCACAGCAAGTTGATCGCCCCCTGGATTTACAACCACTGGCGGGGGATGCCGGCTTTCGTCGCTATTATCGCCTGGTCGGGCAGCCCCCATTAATTGCTGTGAACTCGCCCCCTGATAAAGAAAAGAACCAGGCATATATTGCTGTGTCCATGGCATTTCAGCGTCACGGGATTGCCACGCCGAAAATAGTTGCCGTGGATTTTGCCAATGGCTTCTTTCTACTGGAGGATTTTGGCCTGCGCCTGTTGCAGCCGGAATTAACCTGTGAAAAACCACCGGCCTCAGTGGCTGAACGCTATAGCCAGGCCGAGACGGTTCTCAGGGAAATCCAGCGCGTAGCGCCAGAGCCGCGCGTTTTTCCACGCTATGATGCCCGGGAGCTGCAGGTTGAAATGGATCTGTTTACCCAGTGGTTTGTCGCCGAACTGCTGGGTGTCAGTCTCGACGAGAATGAGCAGCAGATGCTTCGGGAGCTCTGCGGAGATTTGATTCACAGCGCCACTGAACAGCCCCAGGTGGTTGTTCACAAAGACTTCCATTCGCGCAATTTAATGCTCCGTGAAGATAACAGCCTCGGGGTAATCGATTTCCAGGATGCGCTGATCGGGCCAATCACCTACGACCTGGTCTCACTTCTTAAAGATTGCTATCTGCATCTGCCCGCCGACCAGGTGCAGCAGCGGGCGCTGGATTTTAAGCGAACTCTTGAGGCCGACAAGCAGCTTGGGAATATAACCGACGAGGAATTTCTGCGCAGCTTTGACAAGATGGGACTGCAGCGTCATATCAAAGTATTGGGAATTTTTGCCCGTCTCTGGCTGCGCGATGGCAAGTCCGGCTACCTCAATGATCTTCCGCTGGTGATTCGCTATACCCTCGAAGCTGCCCAGCGCTATCCTGAAACACAGGCTTTCTACAGCTGGTTTATCGAACGTATTGAACCGCTGCTGCCCAGCCAAAAATGGTACCGCGAGTGGCGCACCGCTACAGAAGCCAGCCGCGAAGAAAATTCTGCTGGAGCCGAGCCATTATGAAAGCGATGATTTTGGCCGCCGGGCGCGGCGAGCGCTTGCGGCCCCTGACTGATACAACCCCAAAGCCGATGCTGCCTATCGACGGCAAGCCATTGCTCGAGCACCATATCAATCAGCTGGCGGCGGCAGGGATAACAGAAATAGTTATTAATACCTGCTGGTTGGGCGAGCAGATAGAAGAGTATTTTGATGATAGTGGTCGCCGTTTTGGCGTCAATATCAGCTGGTCGCGAGAGGCTCAAGCTTTGGAGACTGGCGGCGGTATCAGCCATGCACTGCCGCTTTTGGGTGATCAACCGTTCCTGTTAATTAACGGTGATGTCTGGAGTGATTTTCCGCTTACTGAATTATCCAAAACCAATCTGCCCGCAGAGCTGGATGCGCAGCTGGTATTGGTGAATAATCCCGAGCACCATCCTCAGGGGGACTTTTCGCTGGATGGAAATTTGGTTGGCTACAGAGAGGCTCAACGCTTTACCTTTAGTGGTATCAGTCTATTTAGGCCAGCACTGTTTGCCGCCTATCAGGCTAGTGCCGGTCAGTGTTTCCCTCTGCGAGATATATTGCGGCCAGCAATTTTAGCTGGGCGTGTCGGTGGCAGCGTCTATACTGGCAGCTGGTGTGATGTGGGCACTGTCGAGAGATATCGGCAGCTGCAAACTTTAGTAAGCTCTATCTAATTAATAGGAAAAA
Organism: Porticoccaceae bacterium; assembly: GCA_049600275.1. Taxonomy (GTDB): domain Bacteria; phylum Pseudomonadota; class Gammaproteobacteria; order Pseudomonadales; family Porticoccaceae; genus HTCC2207. Next base: position 10,175 of record JBMYPM010000012.1, read on the forward strand.
CGCCAATGATCGCCCGGCATAAATACCAAATACTCTTCTGGCTCTTTGTAGCTGCCACGATAATGGCCTCACTGATGCCCGGTGGTGGTAAGCCTCTATTCCAGATGCAGGATAAAGTTCTCCATGCCGCTATCTATGCGCTGCTGTTCTTCTGCTGTGTACACGCCTATAGCAATCGATTTCCCCTGTGGCTCTTGGCGCTGGTACTGGCGTGCTTTGGCCTGAGTATGGAGCTTGCTCAATCCATGACCAGCTACAGGCGTGCCGATGGCTGGGATATGCTGGCCAATGCAACCGGAATACTAATGGTCTGGTTATTAATTCTCTGGCGTCGGAGGACAACATGATTGAAGTGTATCGCGGCAGTGATTTTTTCGAAGGGCAGTTGTTAAAAGGACTCATGGAGCAGGAAGGGCTGCAGGTATTTTTAAACGGTACTGCATTGCAGGGTGGGCTCGGTGAAGTTCCCGCACTGGGTCATCTGTCAATCACCGTTAACGATGCCGACCGTGAGAGAGCGGAAGACATTATTGAGGCCTATGAGCGCGGCGACTACGCGCTGGAGGACGAGGACTAATGACGCCCCGGTTGAGGCAGTTGGCGCTCTGGTTAGCGCCATTGGTTGCTGCAATCGTCAGTCTGTCAATGCTCCACTTTGGCTGGGACCGCAACGGCGCGCTCGCCGCCGGCCTGACCATGCTCTGTGCCCTGTGGTGGATATTCGAGCCAATTCCTATTCCCGCAACATCCATGATTCCCCTGGGGGTATTCCCCCTGCTCGGTATACTCGATGGCAAGCAGGTGGCCCAGGCCTACGGCGACCCGCTAATTATCTTGCTGATGGGGGGTGCGATGCTCTCCAAGGCGATGGAGAAAAGTGGTGCCCATCGACGTATCGCACTCTATATGGTCAATCTGTTTGGCGGCCAGGACCAGCGCCAACTGGTCTTCGGGTTTATGCTTGCCTCGGCATTGCTGAGTATGTGGGTTTCCAATACCGCCACAACCTTGATGCTATTGCCGGTTGCCTACGCAGTTCTCGACAGTGCCCGGGCTGACAATGCTAAAAAGCTTGCCGTGCCGCTGTTTTTGGGGATTGCCTATGCGGCCAGTATCGGCGGGCTGGGCACGCCGATAGGGTCGCCCCCCAATGTGATCTTCCTGAAAATTTATGCTGAGGCTACCAATATTACCCCCAGCTTTACCCAGTGGATGCTCTGGGCCCTGCCGGTTGTAATGTTGCTGCTGCCATTAGCTGGCCTGTGGATTACCCGCCACCTGGGTAAAACCGCCCCACTGGAAATTCCCCGGGCTGGCACCTGGCGCAGCGAAGAGGTCAGGGTATTAATTATCTTTAGCCTTACTGCGCTGGCCTGGATTACTCTTCGCGAACCCTTTGGCGGCTGGAGTGGCTGGTTTAACCTGCCCACAGCAAACTACGCCGCAGTTGCCCTGACCGCAGTGGTGCTGATGTTTGTATTGCCCAATGGCCATGGTGGCAAGTTGCTCGACTGGGAGTCGGCCTCGACTATTCACTGGGGTGTGCTGCTGTTATTTGCCGGTGGTATTGCAATCGCCAAAGCCTTTGCGGTTACCGGTATCAGTGAAGCTATAGGTGCGTCTCTCTCCGGCGTCACGCGGCTGTCGATTATTGCGCTAATTGCTGTAGTGGCGCTGTCGGTAACATTTCTTACCGAGATTACCAGCAATACAGCGACCACAACTCTATTGATGCCGATTCTTGCGGCCGCTTCGCTGGGAGCCGGTTTTGATCCAGCACTGCTAATGTTACCCGCCGCGCTTTCTGCCAGCTGTGCCTTTATGCTGCCAGTGGCAACTGCGCCCAATGCTATAGTCTTTGGCAGCGGAAAAATAACTGTAGAGCAGATGGCTCGCGAGGGGATTGTATTGAATTTGGCGGGTGTGGCGGTAATTACTCTGGTGGTTTATTTCTGGCTTGGCTAGTTTTGCAAGAGCACTTTGATATTGCTTGGCTGAAGAGTCTGACTGCCGGCAAAAGATAATGCCAGAGTCGCCATCTCATCCCAGACATCGGCACTGCGCATCCCTTTAATGCCACGATCTATGGCGCCAGCTTGACGCAGCAGCATACGCAGATGTGCTGGTCTTAAACGTTTTAGTGCACTGCGAAACAGTGGCATTCGCTTATCCCAGACACCGGATTTTTTCAGTGCCCAGTCGGCCTTTTCACCGCTGGCAACCAGCTCGCTGGCTTTAACCAGAATTCGCAACTCGCGGGTCATTGCCCAGAGCAGGGGGATGGCCTCTGCCCCCTCGTTTTCCAACCCGCGCAGGGATTTGGCGGCAGATTGGGCATCACCGAGCAGAATCTTGTCGACAAATTCAAAAACATTGTAGCGCGCACTGTCGGTGACTACAGATGACATGGTGGTGCCATCCACTGCGCCCTCAGGGGCGAGTAATTTCAGCTTTTCAATTTCCTGCACTGCCGCCAGCAGATTGCCCTCAACCCGGTCGGCAAGAATCTGTACCGCTTCCTGGTTGGCATTGAT
>JBMYPM010000013.1:0-12598 GCA_049600275.1 Porticoccaceae bacterium
GCGATAGTTGAGGGGCGCCGGAATCGCTCGCTGTACGTCAACAATATAGCCATGGCAGATTCGATCAAGCTCGCCAGTGGTGACTCCCGGTTTGACGTACTCTCCGATCATCAATAGACATTCTGCCGCCAGCAGTGCGTGCCGACGGCTCTATAATAAATCATTTTGGGATCAGGTTTGAGAATTTTAATTAACTCAGGCGCTGATAGAACCCACTTTTATTTTCAACCAGCCCTTTTAGCTCCAGAGAGACCAGCAAACGGGACAATTCTGCCGTTGAAAACAGACCGTCAACAGCCAGGCCATCCATATCCACCGGCTCGAAACCAAGCACAGATAAAAGCTTTAATTCGTCGGCCAATAAATTGTTTTCCTTACCGGCTGGCGCCGCTGGAGAATTGCCCTTCACCACAGCCTGCTCAGGCAGTAGATGCAACCCCGCCAGGGCAGACTGCAACTCGTGGACAATATCCTCGGCGCGCTCAACAAGATGCGCACCCTGTTTAATAATCTGGTGACAGCCGCGGCTCTGGGGGTTGTGAATAGAGCCGGGAATGGCAAACACTTCGCGATTTTGCTCAAGGGCACAGCGGGCGGTTATCAGCGAGCCACTTCTCGGTGCCGCTTCGACCACCAGAACGCCGAGGCTTAGGCCGCTGATAATTCTATTTCTTTTCGGGAAGTGGGTTGGCAGGGGCGGCGTGCCGGGATCAAACTCAGTTATCAGGGTGCCGCCCTGGTCAATAATCTTGTCAGCCAGGCGACGGTGTTGCCGCGGATAGATGGTATCTATACCTGTTCCCATAACCGCAAGGGTTTTACCCATGGCCGCCAGCGCTCCCGCATGGGCAATCCCGTCCACCCCCTGGGCCAGGCCGCTGGTAATCGCAAAGCCACCAGCTGCGAGAAATTTGCTCCATTCAAAAGCATTGGTCTCGCCACCCCTGGTCATGCGGCGGCTGCCGACAACGGCGATCTGTGGCAGATGAAGATTTTCTCTGTTGCCGCGCAGATAGAGCAGCGGCGGCGCGCCGACAATCTGCCTGAGCAGAGGGGGGTAGTCATCACTGGTTATCGGGACAATAGCGCCACAACAGTTTGCCAGGCGCTCTTCTATACTATGCAAACGATCACGCCAGGCCTGCTGCTGATATTGATCCTGGAGATTTTCCAGAAGCGGCCACAGCTGCTCTGGGTAATCGCCGGGCGGCCGCTCAAAAATTGTTCTGTAACTGTTTGAATACTCGAGAAGCTGGCGCTGTGCTTTTGCGGTGAAATTTTGCAGATGCTGGGAAACCAGCGCGTAGTGACATTCCTTGTCCACGGGCACTCCTTTTTCCAGGACAATTTCGATCAAACTGTCCCATGCACTATTGATCAGAAATTATGGGTTTCTGAGCAGATCTCCTATATCCACTTGCCGATCGGCCTCCATAACCAGGCCAAAACTCATTTTTTCATAGGTGTAAAACACCATTAACAGCCCGATGCGCTCGTCCGGCAGTTGCACCCGCTGGTTGGCAACGCGATCTTTGGTGATATCGCCACGCTTGGAAATAGCCAGGGTATCACCTGCTTGCAGGCCATCCCGGGCGCCGCGATTGATCGCCACAACATCCAGAGCCCCGGCATTGCGCACGCCATCTTCTACATTGAGCACCAAGGCTTTAATTTCAGTCCCGGGGGCGCGGGGATAAAAGGTCGATGCAAGGGTGCGATCTTCACTGACCAGCAGGCGATCTTTGATACGGATTTCACCGGTCGCACGGCTGACACCCATAGTTGCAATATCATCCTTAAGGGCTTTGATCTTGGCAGCACCCACATCTATGGCCCGAATACCCAGCAACTCACCGGTTTCAGGGTCGAGATAGGGGTCGCCGCGACGGTAGATACCATAGTTCAACCTATTGGAGGTGAAATCGCCCCGCGCATAGAAGTCATCTTTCATGCCCACCAGTATGCGCCGCTCGGTGCCGCCGAGGACATAGGGAGCACTGCGCAGGGTGGCATCATCCGTCACCCGATTCCTGGAAAGGAAATTATCAATAATCCCCAGTGGCAGCGCGCTGATCGCCTCGGCATGATCCATAGACCGGATCTGCGGCGAGAGCTTTACATCGCGACTGCGCTCTACCACCAGCTGTGGCACGCCGTCGATATAGACCAGGGTAATAGTATCCCCGGGGTAGATAAGGTGGGGGTTTTTAATCTGCTGGTTGGCGTGCCAGATTTCCGGCCACATCCAGGGGTCGCGGAGAAAAACACCGGAGATATCCCAGAGGGTGTCACCGCGTTTGACAACATATTGATCTGGCAGATCTTTCTTCAGTGAAACGACCTCAGCCATCACGCTGGATATACCGAATAACAGGGCCATTAGCAGAGTACTAATAAGAGTGGTAGCGAATGGGATTTTTTTCATATCAGTGAGTCCTTTCTCATGGCGGGGTTAGTGTATAATTTGCCACACCCTTAGGTTTCTCAACTTATAAAATAAGGGCCAGAAGGCATAATGCCGCCGAGCTAACTTAATGGTAGCAGTGCTTTTAACTTTTTTTTAAAAATCTATCACATTCGCTATGGCTATATTAAATATACTCGAATTCCCCGATCCCAGGCTGCGCACTGTCGCCAAGCCAGTGGACGTGGTCGACGATAAGATCAAGCGCCTTGTCGCAGATATGTTCGACACCATGAAACATGCCCAGGGTATTGGCCTTGCCGCCTCGCAGGTTGATGTTCACCAGCGGGTTATTGTTATGGATCTGGGTGAAGAGGGCATGCCACCGCGCGTGTTTATCAATCCGGAAATTGAAGTGCTCGACGACAGCACCAATCCCTACGACGAGGGCTGCCTGTCCGTGCCGGGGTTTTACGAGACCATTGACCGCCCGGCCCATGTGATGATTCGCGCGCTCGATGGCGAGGGCAATGCTTTTGAGGAAGAGGCCCACGGCCTGCTGGCGGTTTGCATACAACATGAGATCGACCATCTCGAAGGCAAGTTATTTGTCGATTACCTGTCATCTTTCAAACGCCAGCGTATTCGCAAAAAGCTCGAAAAAATCCACCGAAAGAATCCATAGGACTATTTCAGCTTGAAGATTATTTTCGCCGGAACGCCCGATTTCGCTGCGGCACACTTGCAGGCTTTAATAGACAGCCAGCAACACTCGGTGATCGCCGTTTATACCCAGCCAGATCGCCCAGCCGGTCGAGGCAAAAAACTCAAGGCGAGTCCAGTCAAACTAATGGCGGAAGCTAACAACCTGCCAGTTTTCCAGCCGCAATCCCTAAAAGACACCGAACAACAGCAAATCCTCGCAGATCTACAGGCCGATATTATGGTGGTGGTCGCCTACGGACTGATCCTGCCCCAGGCGGTTCTCGACACACCGCGACTTGGCTGCATCAATGTTCACGGCTCTATCCTGCCGCGCTGGCGCGGAGCCGCACCGATCCAGCGCGCTATCGAAGCGGGTGACGAGGAAACCGGTGTGACAATTATGCAAATGGATGCGGGCCTTGATACCGGTGGCATGCTGTGTATTTCACGCTGCCCAGTTGGGAGCGATGACAGTAGCGCAACCATGTATAAGAAACTCGAGGAACTGGGCGCCCCAGCTTTGCTGAGTACGCTGGATAACCTGCAGGCCAACAGAGCGCTGGCGGTTATTCAGGATGATAGCCAGAGCTGCTATGCGGCAAAAATTGAAAAAAGCGAGGCGCTTATCGACTGGTCTGAACCAGCGGTGGCAATCGATAGAAAGATTCGCGCATTTAATCCTTTCCCCGCGGCCTACACCACCCTCGGCGATCTGCGTATTAAAGTATGGCGGGCAGAGCTGGAATCTCCCTCAACCCAGAACCCCGGGCAGATAATCAGCGCCGATAATCGCGGGCTTTTAGTCAGCTGCGGTGAGCAGTCACTGCTGTTAACCGAAATACAGTTGCCGGGCAAATCCCGTATGGCCGTCTCTGAAATTCTTAAGTCTCGCGCCGAGCTGTTTACCGCTCAAACAATACTGGGCAACTGATGAATACTCGCGTCGCTGTCGCAGAGGTACTGGCTCAGGTATTGCGCGGCAAATCACTTTCAGCACTGCTACCAGAATACGCGCCCAAAGTGGCCGAAAAAGATATTGGGCTATTTAAAGAACTCTGCTTTGGCACCTTGCGCTGGTATCCAGCTATCGAGTTGCTATTAAAAGAGCTAATGCAAAAACCTCTGCGCGAGAAAGAGTTTGAAATTCAGGGCCTTTTAGCCAGCGGTCTCTATCAGCTTATCCATACCAGAATTGCCGATCATGCAGCGATTAATGAGACCGTTGCTGCGGTTGCCAAACTCAACCGCCCTTGGGCAAAGGGCCTGGTCAATGCAGTTCTGCGGAACTATTTACGTCAACGTGAAGCGCTGGATAAAAAGCTCAGCAAAAACCCCATCTATACTCGCGCTCATCCCCAGTGGCTGCTGGATATTCTCTTCAATGACTGGGGCTCGAAAATAGCGCTGCAAATTATTGCCGCCAACAATCAGCGCGCGCCGATGGTGCTGCGGGTAAATCAACAGCAACTCTCCAGAGACGATTATCTCGAACAATTAAAGGCTGCTAATATTCAGGCTGAAGCCACAGAGTACAGCGACCAGGGTGTCCTTCTGGGAGCGCCCATGGATGTCGCCGCGCTGCCGGATTTCGATAGAGGTTTTGCCAGTGTCCAGGACGAGGCTGCGCAACTTGCCGCCTCACTGTTAGGGCTGCAGAAGGATCAGTCGGTGCTAGATGCCTGCTGTGCGCCGGGCGGTAAAACCTGCCATATACTGGAATCACAGCCCGACCTGAGCAGAGTCGTTGCCATTGAGCTTGAGAGCCGACGTATTCAGCGGGTTGAAGAAAATCTTGCGCGACTGCGTTTGCAGGCGGAATTAAAAATTGCCGATGCCAGCGATCTGGGAAGCTGGTGGGATAAGCAGGCCTTTGATCGGGTGCTGCTCGACGCGCCCTGTTCAGCAACCGGTGTTATCCGCCGCCACCCGGATATCAAATTACTGCGCAAACCCACAGATATTGTTAAGCTAGCTGAATTGCAGTTACAGCTGTTGCGCAGTCTCTGGAAAACACTTAAAGATGGCGGCATCCTGCTGTATGCAACCTGCTCGGTTCTTCCGGATGAGAACGACCAGGTGATAGAGAAATTTTTAGCTGAAACCCCGGACGCCGCTGTGGACGAGATCGACGGATGTTGGGGGATCAAAACAGATTATGGGCGACAGCTGTTCCCCACAATCGCTGGCAACGACGGGTTTTACTACTCGCGCTTAAGAAAGAAGTTGCCACAATAAGGCTGATAACAACCCGGAATAATAATGAAAATAGTAATTGTTGGCGCAGGGCAGGTAGGCGGAACTCTGGCGGAGAATCTGGCTCGGGAATACAACGATATCACCGTTGTCGATATCAACGAAAATGCGCTGCGCGCACTGCAGGATCGCCTGGATATTCGCACTGTGGCAGGGACTGGCTCACACCCCAATGTACTGGTTAACGCCGGCATTGAAGATGCCGATATGCTGGTCGCTGTAACCAGTAGTGATGAGGTCAATATTATTGCCTGCCAGGTTGCCTACTCACTGTTTCACACGCCGACCAAAATTGCCCGAATTCGCTCGCGCAACTACACCAATCCAAAATATAAAGACAAACTGTTTAACGATAACCATATGCCGGTGGATGTGATGATCACGCCAGAGCAGGTGGTTACCGACTATATCCACAAGCTGGTTGAACAGCCCGGCGCACTTCAGGTATTGGATTTTGCCGATGGCAGTATTCAACTGGTCGGCCTGCGCGCGGTTAAAGACGGCCCCCTGGTCGGACAGCAACTGCGCACCTTAAAAGACCATATGCCCAATGTGGATGCCCGAGTAGCGGCAGTGTTCGGCAAAGAGGGCGCGATCTTCCCCACCGGGGATACTGTGATCGAAGATGGTGACGAGGTGTTCTTTGTCGCCGCGAAAAATAATATCCGCAAGGTGATGAGCGAACTGCGTCGCCTTGAAAAGCCCTACCATCGACTGGTTATCGCCGGTGGCGGCAATATTGGCTTCCGTCTCGCCAAGGCACTTGAGCACGACTACAACATTAAAATTATTGAGTTCTCCACCGAACGCGCTCGCCATCTCTCGGAGAAGCTCGACAAAACAGTAGTGCTTAACGGTTCCGCCACTGATCAAGAGTTACTGCTCGATGAGAATATCGATAAAGCCGATGTATTCCTCGCCCTGACCAATGATGACGAAGTCAATATTCTCGCCTCCCTGCTGGCCAAGCAGCTCGGCGCACGCAAGGTTATGACCCTGATCAGCAATCCGGTCTACGCCGACCTGATGCAGGGCGGGGCAATTGATATTGCTATCTCGCCGCAACAGGCTACCACCAGCTCACTGCTCGCCCATGTTCGCCAGGGCGATATGGCCAGCGTGCACTCACTGCGTCGAGGTGCTGCAGAAGCACTGGAAATTATTGTCCATGGCGATGAAAAAAGCTCCAAGGTAGTGGGACGTGCAATCGGTGATATTAAATCGCCGCCGGGATCGACGCTGGCGGCGCTGGTGCGCAATGGCGAGGTGCTGATTGCCCACCACGACACGGTGATTGAAAGCGGTGATCACGTGATTGTCTTTGTGGTCGACAAGGCCAATACCAAGGCGGTTGAAAAGCTCTTTGCCGTCGGTTTTACCTTCTTCTAGGATCTATCGACTTATGCATCTCAATATCGTTGCTCGAGTACTTGGCATACTGCTGATGATTTTCAGCCTGACCATGTTGCCGCCAATACTTGTGGCAACTATTTACGGCGAAGGTACTGCATCGATGTTTGCCCTGGCCTTTGCCATCACCCTGGCTGTCGGCCTGATCTTTTGGCTGCCCTCCAAGCGGGTGGCAGGCGATATGCGCACCCGCGATGGTTTTTTAATCACGGTATTTTTCTGGCTGGTGCTCAGTACCTTTGGCGCACTGCCGCTAATGCTCTCCGAGAGCGCCAACCTGAGCTTTATCAATGCGCTGTTTGAGTCTGTCTCCGGGTTGACCACCACCGGTGCCACGGTGATCTCCGGACTGGATGACTTACCCAAGTCGATTCTCTACTATCGCCAGCAACTGCAGTGGCTCGGCGGTATTGGTATTGTGGTTATTGCCGTGGCGATTCTGCCCATGCTCGGGGTCGGTGGTATGCAGCTCTATCGTACCGAAACGCCGGGGCCAATGAAGGATTCCAAGCTTACACCGCGAATTCGAGAGACGGCCAATGTGCTGTTTAAAATATATCTGGCGCTTACGGTTGCCTGTGGACTGGCCTATTGGCTGGCGGGGATGTCGGCTTTTGATGCCATCAGTCACAGCTTCTCGACGGTGTCTATTGGCGGCTTCTCTACCCATGATGCCAGTATCGGCTTTTTCGACAGTTCAGCGATTATGGCCGTCTGTGCCTTTTTTATGGTGATCTCAGGCATTAACTTTGCCCTGCACTTTCATGTCTGGCACGACCGCAAGCTCTCCCATTACTGGTCAGACCCTGAAGCGCGAATGTATATCTACCTGTTGCTGATCGGTATTTTGATCACCTGCCTGTACCTCTATTACAGCGGTACTTACGGTTGGAGTGAGAGTATTCGACAGGGTGGGTTCCACCTTATCTCGATTATGACCACCAGCGGATTTACCACTGATAACTTCAGTGGCTGGCCAAGCTTTTTGCCTTTCTTCCTATTGTTCCTTTCCTTCTTTGGTGCCTGTGCCGGATCGACCGGTGGCGGTATCAAAATAGGGCGTATGCTAATTCTCGGCCAGCAATGTATTCGTGAGATCTATCGACTGGTGCATCCCAATGCACTACTGCCGATCAAGATTCATAATCGCCGGGTGCCCAGCCGGGTTGTCGATGCTATCTGGGCCTTTTTTGGCGCCTATCTGGCTATTTTCTACCTGATGGTTTTACTGCTGTTGGCGTCGGGCCTCGACTATGTCACCGCCTGGTCTGCAACGGCGGCATCGCTCAATAATCTCGGCCCCGGCCTGGGAGAGGTAGCCATTAACTTCGCTGAAATTAATGGCTTTGCCAAATGGGTACTGTGCTGGGGCATGCTGCTGGGTCGGCTGGAAATCTTTACCCTGCTAGTGCTGTTTACGCCGACCTTCTGGCGCAATTAAACCCAGTTTCAGGTTTACTTTCCCCGCGCGTTGTAAAACGCCTCTTCCGATATTGCATGGTATGACTTTGACTGTTCGGCGAACTCTTTTAACGAATCGGCAATACGGCGGGACAGGGGGGTTTCACCAGCCATCTCTTCCACAACGTCGACTGAAAGGCGCTGTAACTCGGCGATAACATCATCCGGTAATTTTTTAACCTCAACACCATGGTTCTCAACCAGTTCAACCAGCGCGCCATTATTTCTCGCCGTGTACTCATCGAGCATATCCTGGTTGGCCGCCCGTGCGGCAACTTCAACAATAGCCTGCAGGTCAGCCGGCAGGGACTCATAGGCCTGTTTGTTGACTATCAGCTCAAGGGTCGGGCCCGGCTCGTGCCAGCCGGGGTAATAGTAATATTTGGCAACCTGGTGAAGTCCAAAGGCCAGGTCATTGTAGGGGCCAACCCATTCGGTCGCGTCGATCACCCCGGTCTGCATCGAGGTGTACAGCTCACCCCCGGGGATATTCACAGCAATACCGCCAGCGCGGGAAATCACTTCGCCACCCAATCCGGGAATGCGCATTTTCAGTCCGCGGATATCATCCATTGATTTAATCTCGCGATTAAACCAGCCGGCCATCTGCACACCCGTATTACCCGCTGCAAAGGGAATCAGGTTAAAGGGCTCGTAGAGTTCGCGCCACAACTCGAGTCCGCCGCCATAGTGCAGCCAGCCATTCATCTCCTGGGCATTCAGGCCAAAGGGCACCGCAGTAAAAAATACCCCGGCTGGTACCTTGCCCTTCCAATAGTAGCCGGCACCATGACCCACTTCGGCAGTGCCCTGGGATACTGCGTCGAAAACCTCAAGGGCGGGGACCATCTGTCCTGCACCATAGACTTTAATTTTTAAGCGGCCATTGCTCATGCGCTCGACATTTTTCGCGAAGTTTTCTGGCGCCAGGCCGAGACCCGGGAAGTTCTTGGGCCAGGTAGTCACCAGCTTCCACTGGTAAGTCTGTTCAGGTGCTGCGACTGTTGCATCGGCCTCAGGTGCGGATTCACCGCCACAGGCAGTAAGTAAAATGCACATCAGTGCCACTGAGATAAAACGCATATTCTTCCCCTTATTTTTATATTTTCTCAACTACTTTATTTAACAAGCCGGGCTATAGGGCAACCAGGTTTGCTGATGCCAGAATTAAGATCTTGGTGCCCGCGTTGGCAAAACTCACATGCACCCGGGCACGCGGACCATTGCCTTCAAAATTTAAAATAACCCCTTCCCCATAGACCTGGTGGCTGACACCCTGTCCCAGCGCAAAACCGGTATCATCGCCCTGGTCACTATTGAGTGCGCCGCGGGCATAGCTGGTAGGTCGGCTGACGGTACTCTGCAGGCGCACCTCTTCAATCACCTCTTTGGGAATATCGCGGACAAAACGCGAGACCGAGTTAAAGGATTCACTGCCGTAAATAGAGCGGCTCTCTGCAAAGGTCAGGTAGAGTTTTTGCATGGCCCTGGTGATACCTACATAAGCCAGTCTCCGCTCCTCTTCGAGACGACCAGGCTCTTCAATGGACATTTTATGGGGAAATAAATTCTCTTCCATGCCGGCCAGGAAAACCAGCGGGAACTCCAGACCTTTCGCGCTGTGCAAGGTCATTAACTGCACTGCATCCTCGTCCTCGTCGGCCTGTCGGTCACCGGCATCCAGCGCCACCTGGTCGAGGAATTGCGGCAGAATCGGCTGGTCTGCGTCTTCCGGCTCAAAGTTGCGACAGGCACCCACCAGTTCCTCAAGGTTTTCCACGCGGGCCTGTCCGCGCTCGCCTTTTTCACGGCGGTGCATCTCTATTAGACCGCTGCGATCAATCGCATGGTCGGCCTGTTCATGGAGTGGCAGCTCATCTAACTGACCACTCATTTCATTAATCAGCTGCATAAATCCGGCCACAGCATTTGTTGCTCTTGCGGCCATACGCTTTTCAGTGACAATTTTTTCTGCCGCACTCCACAGCGAGACCTGTGCATCGCGGGCAACCTCACGAATCATCTCAACGGTGCGATCGCCAATACCTCGCGTTGGCACATTGACCACCCGCTCAAACGCGGTGTCGTCGTGACAATTCATCATCAGGCGCAGATAGGAGAGAGCATTTTTAACTTCCAGACGCTCATAGAACCGCTGGCCGCCGTAAATGCGGTAGGGAATATCTGCCTGCAATAGCGCCGCTTCAAGAACCCGCGACTGGGCGTTAGAGCGATAGAGAATAGCCGAATCTTCGCGGCGGTTGCCCTGCTGTACCCAGCTCTGCAGACGGTCGGCGATATAGCGCGCTTCGTCGTGCTCATTAAAGGCCGCATAGAGGGCAATCGGTTCACCCTCACCAGAGTCGGTCCACAGGTTTTTGCCGAGACGCTCGGCATTTTTGGCGATAACCGCATTGGCGGCACCGAGAATATTTGAAGTGGAGCGGTAGTTCTGCTCCAGCTTGACCGTATGTGTATCGGCAAAGTGGCGCTCATAGCTAAGAATATTCTCCACCTTTGCCCCGCGCCAGCCATAGATAGACTGATCGTCGTCACCCACAGCTGTTACACCGCAGACTTTTCCCGCGAGCAATCTTAACCAGGCGTATTGAACCGCGTTGGTATCCTGGAATTCATCCACCAGAATATGCTGGAAGCGCTGCTGGTAATGGTCGAGAACCGCCGGATTGTTTTTCCACAGCTCCAGCGCACGCAAGAGAAGTTCAGCAAAATCGATAACACCAAGACGATTGCAGACCTCTTCGTACTCGCGGTAAACACGCAGCATAGTCAGCAGGTGCGGATCACCGGTCTCCTGAATATGTGCCGCTCTTAAACCCTCATCTTTTTGACCATTGATCCACCACTGGGCCTGCTTGGGCGGCCAGCGCTGCTCGTCGAGATCCATACTGCGCATCACTCGCTTTACCAGCCGCAGCTGATCATCCGAGTCCAGTATCTGGAAGTTCTCCGGCAGATTAACATCCCGCCAGTGGGCTTTAAGCAAGCGGTGGGCAAGGCCGTGAAAGGTGCCTACCCACATGCCGCGCAGCGACATGCCCAACAGCTCGTCGATGCGCTCACGCATTTCCCGGGCCGCCTTATTGGTAAAGGTGACCGCCAGGATGCCGTAGGGTGAAATATTGTCGACCTGGATTTTCCAGGCAATACGATGCACCAAAACCCGCGTCTTGCCGCTGCCCGCGCCGGCCAATACCAATAGGTGCTGGCTGTCGCTGGTAACAGCTTCTTCCTGGGCTGGATTTAAATGATTGAGTATCGAGGTGACGTCCATAGAACCTTATTCTAACAATATGTCCCAAACAGTTGTTGGGCAAAATAGGGGTTATCCGGAGTTTATTTTTACTGCCGGTTGGCAATATCCCAATCAGGGCGCATCCCGGCAGGTATGGATTTTATGGAAATGTATTGAGAGTGCATTGAAGGTGCAATTGAATCTATTACTCGTCCTTGTAGTCTTCTTCTAAAACGCCTTTTTCTTTAAGGGTTTTTATTAGCTTTTCCAGCCTTACAAAGGCGACCATTCCCATAATCCCGAAGACAAATCCTGCTGCCGCTAGTCCATCCATAATGTTCCCCTTCCTAAAAGTAGTTTTTACTTATAAATTATAGTGCCGTCATTTGATATTGCTAAGCAATCAGCTTTTTAATCTTTATAGAACACCGATTAAATGAGGTGGTTATTAATTACTCAACAGTGACGGCATTGATTCGGATTAAAGCGTTTTTTATTTGTTATTACTTCTTGCAGAATACCTCAAAATTCTTTGCCGAATTCTCAGACAACTCTGAAAAAAACATTGCTGCAGCATAGGTTTTTTCAGATTTTCCCTCGTTTCCTGCTTGTCTTTCTTTGTCTGCGGTTTTTAATAATTCGCCAGACGTGTATAAGAAAAACCCTGCTGCCTCACTAATTTTTTTGCAGTCTTCGCTCTTCCACAATCCTATATCAGCTTGCTCAGGCTTTGCGCATCCTGAGAGGGAAAGAAACAAAATTAATGTCCAGTAGATAGGGGTGAATTTATTCATTATGTAACCTCAGCATCAGAAAATAAATTTTACTTTTTATAGCGCTAGATACTACTCCACCGTCACGGACTTGGCTAGATTTCGCGGCTGATCAACATCGGTGCCCTTAAGTAGAGCGACATGATAGGAGAGCATCTGCAATGGCAGCGTATAAATAATTGCCTCTAAACTTTTTGGCACATGGGGCATGGCAATTACCGTCGTTCCCGGCTCGCTAACAAAGCCCGCATCCGCAGAAGCAGCGCAGTGGTTGGAACCGGCCTGGAAAAGATTTGTGATATCGGCAAAAGCATGGTTTCAAAACCTCAAAATATA
>JBMYPM010000014.1:0-5117 GCA_049600275.1 Porticoccaceae bacterium
GTAGAGCGCGTACTGTCGATGGTTGACTCAGTACTTCTGCTGGTCGACGCCGTTGACGGCCCAATGCCACAGACGCGCTTTGTAACCTCGAAAGCCTTTGAGCAGGGACTGCGCCCGATTGTTGTTATCAATAAAGTCGACCGCCCCGGCGCTCGGCCGGACTGGGTTCTCGACCAGGTATTCGAACTCTTTGATAACCTTGGCGCCACCGATGAGCAGCTGGACTTCCCGGTTATCTACGCCTCGGCACTTAACGGCATCGCCGGTCTTGAAGCCGACGAAATGGCTGAAGATATGACACCGCTGTACGAAATGATTGCCCGCGATGTTCCGGCCCCCAAAGTTGATATTGACGGCCCATTCCAGATGCAGGTTTCAGCACTGGCCTATGACAGCTACGTTGGCGTTATTGGTGTAGGTCGAATCACCCGCGGCCAGCTCAAGCCAAACCAGCAGGTTATTGTAAAGTCTGCCGATGGCAAAGAGCGCAGAGGTAAAGTATTAAACGTAAAAGGCTATCTGGGTCTCGATCAGATCGAAACGCAACTGGCCGGTGCCGGCGATATCGTCTGTATTAACGGTATCGATGGCTTGAGTATTTCCGATACATTGTGTGATCCGGAAAATATTGAAGCACTGCCGGCTCTCAGCGTTGATGAGCCAACCGTAAGCATGACCTTTATTGTTAACGACTCACCCTTCGCAGGTCTGGAAGGCAAGTACGTAACCACCAGGAATATTAAAGATCGTCTCGACCAGGAGCTGATTCACAATGTGGCCCTGCGTGTTACCCAGGGCGATACTCCAGACAAATTTGTTGTCTCTGGTCGCGGTGAATTGCACCTGTCAGTACTGATCGAAACCATGCGTCGTGAAGGTTTTGAAATGGGTGTATCGCGCCCTGAAGTTGTACAGAAAGTTATCGACGGAAAAGTTCTGGAACCCTATGAGCAGGTTGTTATCGATGTTGAAGAGCAACATCAGGGCTCGGTCATGGAAGAGCTGGGCATGCGTAAAGCAGAGCTCACCAATATGGAGCCGGATGGCAAAGGGCGTGTCCGTCTCGAGTTCAGCATGCCGTCTCGCGGCCTGATCGGCTTTCGCGGCACCTTCCTGACCCTGACTTCAGGCTCGGGCATTATGACCAGCATCTTCGACAAGTATGGCCCGGTTAAAGAGGGCGAGAGCCACAAGCGTCAAAACGGTGCCCTGATCAGTATGGTTAAAGGCAAGACTGCCGCCTATGCACTGTTCAACATCCAGGCGCGCGGCCGTCTGTTCCTCGGCCACGCTATCGATGTATATGAAGGCCAGATTGTCGGCATTCACTCCCGCGCCAACGACCTGGTTGTCAACCCGATCAAAGGTAAGCAGCTGACTAACGTTCGTGCCTCGGGAACTGATGAAGCACTGACACTGGTTCCACCGATTAAGCACACCCTCGAACAGGCACTGGAATTTATCGAAGATGATGAGCTGGTAGAAGTAACACCAGAGAGCATCCGCCTGCGTAAAAAGCTGCTAACCGAGAACGCGCGCAAACGCGCTCCCAAGTAATTAGACTCTGGCGGGCCAGCACGGCCCGCCAATTTCTATGCTACATTTACTACCAATGGATGGTGGGATGCATATGACTGAAACGGATAACAGTGAATCAATACCCGGCGGATTTCTCTTCTTCTCGCTGGTCGCCCAGGAAATTATCGCCGTACTCTTCGCCTTTTATTCCTATCAACAGGGCGATATGTCCACAGCCACCTTTTACCTTGCCGTAGCCGGCCTGCTGCTGGTTGGCCTGGGTATTCACAGTATTTTTGATCGCCCCCACCTGGCCAGGGCACTGTTGGCATTTCTGCTGATCGGCAGTTTCTTTTACCTGCTTGTCGCAACCCCGGACAGTGCCGCATTGATGTGGTGCCTGACCATTATTCCGGTTCTGGTGGGAACCTTTGGCTACCGCTACAGTATTTTAATTCTCAGCGCCCTGTTTGCTGTAGCCGTCTGGCTGCTCTACGGTACACCGCAAATAATTGCTACGCCAGATTACACTGATGTCAGCATCGTGCGCTTTCTGTCTGCCTATATAGTCTTATCCCTGTTTGCCGTCGCCATGGATATATCCCACTCCCGCAGCCTGAATAGATACAAGGATCTGTCTCTCCGGGTCGATCAAATCGCCCACCAGGACCAACTTACCCAGCTCCCCAATCGCCACGATATGGAGCGCCGACTGGAGAAAAAATACCAGCAGTACCGACTGATCAACCAGCCGTTTTCTGTCCTGCTCGCCGACCTGGATAATTTTAAATTTATCAATGACCGCTACGGCCACGATGTCGGTGACGACGTGCTCCATGCCGCAGGTATTCTGCTTGGCGAGCCACTGCGCGGGGAAGATGTCGTGGCGCGCTGGGGCGGCAATGAATTTATGGTGCTACTGCCCACAGCCAATGCCGAGGCAGCGGTAAATATTGCCGAGCGGTTGCGCTCCCAAGCGGGCAAATTAACCATGGAGGCCCAGGGTGATACGCTGCGCATATCACTGAGTATAGGTGTTGCATCAATTGATAAATGCACCGGTATTGATGATTTAATTTCTACTGCCGAAAACGGTCTCTACCAGGCCAAACATATGGGCCGGGATATGGTGGTGGTCGGCTGATACAGGCAAAAAATACAAATAGCCTTGCATAAAAATAAGAAATACCGCTGATCTTATCTGCTGCTTTTACTGTTCCCGCGACAAAAACCTATTTATCGGGGCGCTAAAATCGCATAAAGTAAGGTAACAGCCCGCACCTGAAGCAGGCGTTCGCTTTAGTCATGCCGACACTGTGAATTTAAGAATGGACGACAAACTTCGCCTAATAGCGAGTTTCCAATATTTTTAGTATCGGTTTCCATTATGAATAGATCAGTTTTTCGCCGGCCCTTTCACAGAAAAAACTCTCTGCACAGCCTCGCTCTCCTATTGTTTTTCAGCCTAATGCTCGGCTGTGGCGGTGGCGGCGGTGGGTCTGATAACAGCAGTTCAAACAACGGCAATAATACGGCGGGTGGAAATACTGCTGGCGGGAATACCGATGGTGGAAATACCGATGGTGGAAATACCGATGGTGGAAATACCGATGGCGGCAATACCGATGGCGGCAATACCGATGGCGGGAATACTGGCACTTTACCCCAAACTATATTTATCAACGAAGCCTCTTCCTCCAACTCCGCTTTTGAAGATGAAGATGGTGACAGCCCCGATTGGTTTGAGCTCTACAACAGTGGATCCACATCCATAGATTTAACCGACTGGAGCATCACAGACGATATTCTCGAACCTGCCAAATGGCTCTTCCCGAATATGGCTATCGCTCCTGGCACCTATCTGCGGGTATGGGCATCGGACAAAGACAGGTCGGGAGCAGGGATATATAAAACCCTGGTCAACCGCGGCGACACCTTTCGCTACCTGATACCCCTGGCAACGCCCAGCAGCGACTG
Source organism: Porticoccaceae bacterium (assembly GCA_049600275.1). GTDB lineage: Bacteria > Pseudomonadota > Gammaproteobacteria > Pseudomonadales > Porticoccaceae > HTCC2207. The sequence continues at coordinate 3,496 of JBMYPM010000014.1, forward strand.
GACCAGTCTGGGATTTAACGACAGTAACTGGCCGCAGGGCGCCAGCGGATTTGGCTACGCTGATGGTGACGATGCCACACTGGTGCCCACTGGCACAGCATCTGTTTATGCCAGAATTCTATTCACCATCAACGATCTGGAATTGATGGAAAACCTTTGGCTGGACATGGATTTTGACGATGGCTTTATTGCCCATATCAATGGTGTTGAAGTGGCCCGTTCAAATATGCTGGAAGCAACGCCTTCCTTTAACTCCACTGCGATAGTTGATCGCGAAGCGACAATCTACCAGAGCGGCAAACCGGTCAGATTTGAAATAGATGAATTCCGAACGCTGCTGAACGAGGGGGAAAATATTCTCAGTATCCAGGTGCATAATATTTCCAACAGCTCATCTGACCTCAGCCTTATTCCCTATTTGTCAGCATTTTATCTGGGTGAAACCACAGATGGCATCTCACCGCCGGATATACTTGCCTTTGAAAATACCAGCCTGCACACCAACTTTAAAATTTCCTCCATAGGCGAATCGCTTATTCTATTTGACAGCAGCGGCAACCAGGTTGACCAGCTGGATGTTATGGGTCTCACCACGGACAAGAGTATTGGACGATCCCTGGAAGATGGCAGCCTGGTCTATTTTGAGGCGCCTTCGCCAGGAAGCGAAAACAGCAGCGAGGAATTCACCGGCATCACATTGAGTGAGATTGTTTTTTCTCATAATGGCGGCGAGTTTAATGGCCAGAGCATCAGCTTAAGTGGCGCTGCCCGAGGCGAACAGATTCGCTATACTCTCGATGCCACTGTCCCAAACCCTCAGTCACCGCTTTATTCTTCTGCTATCAGTATTGATGAGGATACAGTTGTGCGCGCCAGGGTTTTCCAGAATGGCTATATTCCATCACGCACTGCAAGCCGCACCTATATTACCTCCAATACCCACTCCCTGCCCATTGTCACACTGGTCACTGAGCCAGATAATTTCTTCGATGAGCAGCAGGGTATTTATGTCTATGGCCCGGAAGAAAACTATGAGGATGCCCTGCCATTTTTCGGCGCAAACTTTTGGCAGGATTGGGAACGAGATATTCACTTTAGTTTTTATGAGCCAACGGGACAACTCGGCGTTGCCCTCGACGCCGGGGTGAAAATATTTGGCGCCTGGAGCCGCGCCAACAATCAGCGCTCACTGTCTATCTTTGCCCGGAGCCGCTATGGCTTTGGCAAACTGGAATACCCGCTATTCCCCGAACTGGGCTACGACAGATTCGAGTCTATTGTATTGCGCAACGCTGGCAATGACTGGATGCAAAGCAATATGCGGGATGTCATGGCGACAAGCCTAATGGATGGAAGTGGCCTGGAAACCCAGGCCTATCGTCCCGTTGCTGTTTACCTGAACGGTGAGTATTGGGGCTTTTACAATATTCGTGAAAAGGTAAACGAGCACTTTCTCGACGACAAAATTGATGTTGATAAAAGTGAAATAAATTTACTTGTCGCCAATGGAGAAGTCTCTGAGGGCAGCAATGACTCCTACAATCAACTTATTGATTATGTCAGGGACAATAGCCTGGTTGTCCAGGACAATTTCAACTACGTAGCCAGCCAAATTGATATCG
>JBMYPM010000014.1:5127-12551 GCA_049600275.1 Porticoccaceae bacterium
CGATAATTTAATTACTTACCTGGTCGCACAAATTTATTTTGATAACTGGGATTGGCCTGGCAACAATATTAAATTCTGGAATTCTCCATCAACCAAATGGCGCTGGATTTTATACGATACTGATTTTGCCTTTGGAGCATGGAATGATGCAGCCTACAACAAGGACACCCTGTCATTTGCCCTGGAAGAAAATGGCCCCGGCTGGCCAAACCCACCCTGGTCAACCCTGCTGTTTCGTAAACTAATGGAAAACAGCCAGTTTCGAAATCAGTTTATCAATCAATTTGCCGATGAGTTTAATGGCCGCTTTAAGCCCGACAGCGTCACACAGCATATTAACTCTATTATCACTCGCATGGGGCCTGAAATGGACAGACATTTCCAGCGCTGGGGCGAGGGGCAAACCGTCGATGTATGGCAGTCGGCAGTCAACGGCCTGAAGTCCTTTGGCGATAACCGATTGCCATTCCTAAAGTCTTATTTCCGCAATTACTTTGGCATAAGCGGAATGTACCAGCTCAATATTGCTATCAATAACACCACAGCCGGGTCTGTTGAATTGAATTCACTGCAGCTCACCAGCGCCAGCTGGCAGGGCGAATATTTTGACAATATTCCTGTCTCCCTAACTGCTGTGCCCAATGAGGGTTATGTGTTTTCGCACTGGCAGGGAGATATTGATAATCCGAATAACAGTATTGAGCTGAATAGATCGAGTAATACCAGTTTAGAGGCAGTATTTATCCGGGACTAACATTCCGCATAACGAAAACAGTCCAGGCAGTGGTCATTAACCAGCCCCATTGCCTGCATATGGGCGTAGCAGATAGTGCTGCCAAAAAACTTAAAGCCGCGTTTTTTCATATCCCCGGCAATCAAATCCGAAAGTTCGGTGGTCGCGGGAATTTCACTGAGACACGCCCAGCGATTAACAATCGGCTGGTTATCCACATAGCCCCAAAAATAATTGCTAAAGCTGCCAAATTCCTTTTGGATATCGATAAAAAGGCGGGCGTTGGAAATCGCACTAACAATTTTTAAACGGTTGCGAACAATCCCGGCATCATTCATCAAGCGCTCCACATCTTTTTCCGTAAACGCCGCCACCTTCCCCACATCAAAATCGGCAAAGGCATTGCGGTAGGCCTCACGCTTACGCAGTATGGTTATCCACGACAGACCCGCCTGCGCACCTTCCAGCAACACAAACTCAAACAACTTCTTATCATCGCGGCAGGGCACCCCCCACTCGCTGTCGTGATACTGCTGGTACAAGGGATCATCACCACACCAGCCGCAACGGGTTATCTCTGTCATTTGCCTTTCCTCAACTTGTGGCCTAGGGTATATCTAGAAATAGAAGGTATATCTAGAAATAGAAGGTATACCTAGAAATAAGGGTACATTCCTAACTGTATCAGGAATTTTCTACTGGCAAGTTATAGCTTAAATTAACAGACCCTCAGGGTAATTCTATCGCAATGTTTAAACAGTTCCCGGCCATTCGACCCTACAGCAAACAGTTTATTGCCGTCACAGCCCCGCACAAACTCTATGTCGAAGAGTCGGGAAATCCAGATGGCATCCCGGTGCTGTTTATCCATGGCGGGCCCGGCGGCGGCACCACAACCAGCGACCGCTGTTTTTTTGATCCGGAAAAATACCGCATTATTCTCTTTGACCAGCGCGGCTCAGGACTATCCACACCCCATGCGCGGCTGGAAGACAACAACACTGCCGCCCTGATCGACGATATAGAAACCATTCGCCAAACACTCGACATTGACCGCTGGGTAATTTTTGGCGGCTCCTGGGGCTCCACCCTCGGGCTGCTCTATGCACAGAGCTATCCCGAGCTGGTTATGGGGCTGATTCTGCGCGGTATCTTTTTATGTCGCGACGAGGATATCCACTGGTTCTACCAGGATGGAGCCGGTCGAATCTTCCCCGAACACTGGAAGCATTACAGCCAGCAAATACCAGAGGCCGAGCGCGGCGACATGCTCAGCGCCTACTACAAGCGCCTGACCAGCGACAACGAACTGGAACGTATGTCCGCCGCAAAAGCCTGGTCAATCTGGGAGGGACGCTGCGCCACCCTGCACAGCAACCCCGATGTTGTCGATCGTTTTGCCAGCCCCCATATGGCTATGGCCATGGCGCGTATCGAAGCCCATTACTTTATCCACAAAGCGTTTTTAGAGCCCGATCAAATTATTAACAACGCAGATAAACTGAAAGATATTCCCGGCACTATTGTTCACGGTCGCTACGATATGGTCTGTCCGGTCAACCAGGCTTTTGCATTAAGTGCCGCATGGCCCTCTGCAAAACTGGAAATTATTGCCAATGCAGGGCACTCTTCCAGTGAGCGAGGCATTACCGATGCACTGGTACGTGCAACCAATAATCTCGCCTACCAGCTTGAACTCAATAATGTGGATTAAAGCAAAGCAACCAGGCCAGCGACAGACAAACTATGATCGGACTTATTCAACGGGTAACTCATGCCAGCGTCAGTGTGGACAACAGTATCTGCGGTGAAATCAACCAGGGGATTATGCTGTTGCTGGGAATACAGCGAGACGATAACCAGGATCATGCCGACCGGCTCCTGGAGAAAATCCTTAACTACCGAATCTTTGCCGACAGTCAGGGAAAAATGAATTTATCCCTGCGCGATATCAATGGCGGCCTGTTAATCGTATCCCAGTTCACACTGGCCGCAGATACCAAAAAAGGCCTCCGCCCCAGCTTTACCGCAGCCGCCAGCCCGCAGGACGCCGAAGCCCTCTACAACCACTTTACGACAAGGGCCAAAAGCATTCACCAGGATACCCAGTGCGGAATCTTTGCTGCGGATATGCAGGTCTCCCTGTGCAATGATGGGCCGGTTACCTTTTCTCTCCAGAGCTAATATGGTGAAGAGCTAAAGAGCATCATTGCAACACAGAAACTAGGCGTTGGTGAAAGCCCTCAAAACCACCATTGCTCATAATCACTATATGCGCCTTTTCTGCTTTATCGAGCTGTGCAACTGTACTCGCCAATAACAGCTCAATATCATCGCAGACCGCCGCAGGAATAGCACAGCCCCGGGCAACTGATTCTATATCCCAGTTCACCGCCGCGCTCTTATACCAGAGCGCCTGGTCAGCCTTATCCACAGCACCACTTAAAATACCCTGATGCAGACCCATCTTCATGGTCGCCGAGCGCGGCTCGACAATCGCAATAATTTTTTCGTCGCCCACTTTGGCTCGCAACCCCTCAAGAGTGGTTTTGATCGCTGTTGGGTGATGGGCAAAGTCATCGTATACAGTCACCCGGCTATCGTCGTGGATAACCTCCATACGCCGCTTAACCCCAACAAACTCACTGAGCGCCGCACAGGCAGTTTCCAGGCTAATGCCAACGGTGCTGGCTGCCGCTATTGCAGCAACCCCATTTAAGACATTGTGGAGACCGCTGTGCTGCCAGTTAACCTCAGCATTATTGCCCCCATTGCCAACCTGGAAACCTGAGCCATCGCTGTGTAACAGACGATAGCACCACTCTGCTGTGCCCTCCCCAGACGACTGCTCAGCAAGGGTTTGCACCCGACTCCAGCAACCCTGGTCGATCACCTGCTGAATGCTCTCAACGCCCGCCGGATAAATCACCGAACCTGTGCTTGGAATAGTCCGCACCAGGTGGTGAAACTGCTTCTGGATAGCTGCCAGGTTTTCAAAGATATCGGCGTGATCAAACTCGAGATTATTTATCACCAGGGTATTGCTGTGATAGTGAACAAACTTGGAGCGCTTATCAAAAAAGGCGCTGTCGTACTCATCCGCCTCCACAACAAAGTAGCCGCCTTCACTGTTGTCACCAAGTCGCGCCGACAGGCCGAAGTCACTGGGCACACCGCCAATTAAAAACCCCGGCTTTAATCCCGCGAAATCGAGAATTTTAGCCAGCATACTGCTGGTGGTGGTTTTGCCGTGGGTGCCGGATACCGACAGTACATGCTGGTCGCGAAGCAGGTTTTCCCCCAGCCACTGTGGCCCCGAAGTGTAGGCGAGGCCATTGTCGAGCATATATTCAACACAGGGGTTGCCCCGCGACATAGCGTTGCCAACAATAATTAAATCCGGCGCTGGCTGAAGCTGGCAGGGATCAAAGCCCTCGATCAAACTAATCCCGGCAAGCTCCAGCTGCGTACTCATTGGAGGATAGACATTGGCATCACAGCCCGATACCTGGTGACCGAGCTGTTTTGCGAGCTGTGCTAGACTGCCCATAAAGGTGCCGCAGATACCAAGAATATGAATATGCATAGTTTGCCTTTTTCTGATTTTGGTTTGATATGTATCTGGTAAATAAAATTATTAAGGGATTATGTCACCACGTAAAAAAAACTGCTAAAAATCTGCGTTTATAGTCTAAAAATACTGTTATAAAACAGTGAACAACAGCTGCCCCGGTCTATGGACAAGCCGTGCAGTGGACTAAAAAACTAAAGGGATTCAATAATAGTGAAGAATTTATCCATTACCCTAAGCCTGGTAACAATTATCGCCCTGTGCGGCTGTAGCAGTGGCGGTGGTGGACAAAATAGTTCTGGCAGCGGCACCACTATTCCCCCGGTAATCACCAACCAGGATAATAGTATCCCCCCCTGGAGCAGCTTCTCCGCCCAGGCCCAGGATCCCGACGATCTCGCTGCACTGGCCAGTGAATTTGAAACTGAAGAGTATGCCGGTATGGGCGCACTGGAAATGATCAATGCCTCCACTGCCTATGCTCGAGGAGCCACCGGCGACGGTGTTACCGTCGGCGTGATTGATTCCGGCGTCTATGAAGAACATGCAGAATTCTCCCGCGGCAATGGCGACAAAGTCACCTATGCCGGCAGTGACTACAGCAGCGACAGGCCAAGAACCGATGAAGCCCTGGGCCACGGCACCATCGTTGCCGGGATTATCGCCGCCAACAGAGACGACAATAACTTTGGCAGTGGCTTTAAAATGCACGGTGTCGCCTTTGACGCCAGTATCAGCACCTTCGAAATACCCCTGGGCTCTGGTGGCGGTCCCTACCAGCCCCTCGACGTTGACGATATTAACTTTTCTACCGACAGCTACTTTGCCGAGCGCTTTACCAACATGGCCAACCAGGCTCAAATCGTAAATATGAGCTTTGGTTTTTCCGGTGTCATCACCGACTACAGCGCCGCAGATATAGAATCCGCCTTTAGTGCCAGTCTCGATGCACTCAGGCAATTTAATAAACCCCGCGGCGATCGCTCAATCTTTGTGATAGCCGCTGGCAATGCATGGAACGATCTCGACGAATTTGGCAATGTAGTCGATGCCAGCTCACCGGAGCTGCTTCCCGGCATTCCCTATCTATTTCCCGAGTTAAAAGATCATGTACTTGCCGTAGCCGCCGTTGACAGCAGCGGTGAAATTTCCTTTTACTCCAATCGCTGTGGCGCCGCCGCAGATTTTTGCCTGTCCGCCCCCGGCGGTGGAGATGCCAACAATGATGGCGATTTTGATGAAAACGAAATAATCTGGGGCCCGAGCCCACCCCCGCCAGATGGCGAGCCCGACAGCGATTACTATGCCGGCACCCTCGGCACATCATTCGCCGCACCACTGGTCAGCGGCTCACTGGCACTGTTAAAACAAATGTTTCCCAGTGTTGGTAACCATGAGCTGGTCAACCGTCTATTGGTGACAGCCAATAAAACCGGTGTCTACAGCGACAGCAGTATCTATGGCCAGGGCCTGCTGGATCTGGATACCGCCACCCGCCCGGTTGGCTCAACGGCAGTTGCCTCCGGCGCCAATCTCGACAGCGGTTTAGCGCCACTCAGCGACAGCAGTATCAGCACCTTTGGCGGCGCCCTCGGCAACAGCCTGCAGAGTGCACTTGGCAACCACAGCATGGCTGTCTTTGATGAACTCGGTTTTCCATTTATGCAGAGTGCCAGCGTCTTAATAGGCAACAGTACCGGATCATCCAAAGCCCCGGCCCTGCGTCACCGCACAGAACAGCTTGAAGGCGGCAGCAGAATTCAGCTCGGCGCCACTATCGACCACTGGCAACACAACAGTCCAGGCTTCTATTCAGGCAACCCCGGCGAACAAATACCGCCAGATTACTTTGCCCTGCAGGCGCAAAACAGCTCTGGCGGCGAACGCTTTGCCGGTATTAATGCCAATCCCGGCTGGTTCTTCGGCATTTATGCCGATTCATTTATCTCCCCAGCTGCCACCAATGATGACAGCAGCTTTGCCGCTCCCTGGCTGCGCTTTGCGCGCAATGGCTGGAGCAGCGGCGGCGCTGTAGCCCTGGGCGACGGAAAATTACGAATGGGCGTTTTCGAAGGCTCGGCCAGCTGGAATCGTTTTCAACCGGTCAGCGAACATCGCGGCAATGGCGCCATGATGGAATACAGCCTGACTGTCAATAATCAAGCTCTGGGGCTAAGTATCCAAAGCGGTTTTGTCAATGAGCGCGACACCTTCCTCGGCACCGAACTTGGCAGGGCCCTGGGCCAGCTGGAAAATAGCGAAACCTATTTCGCCGGTATCAATGGCCATCTGCAGATCAGGGAAAACTGGCAGGGCCTGTTTGCCCTCTACAGCGGCACCACTGACTCTGGCCTGGAGCAGGGCACAGATAGTGGCCTGCTCGACCTGGACAATTCAATTGCCAGCAGCTCATGGTCCCTCGGGCTAAGCGGCCAATCAGTCTGGCAACAGAATGACCAACTGAGTGTCTATCTCGCCCAACCCCTGCGTATCGATCGCGGACAGGCCAGCCTGCAACTGGCCAGCGGCAGAACTGTCGACCGCCGGGTTATCTACCAGACTGTCGCCATCGACCTGCAGCCTCAGGGCCGCGAACAGCAACTGGAAATGAACTACCAGTTCGCCTGGGGTCGCGCCACCGCCTCCGCCCGTGCTGAATATATCCACCAGCCCAATCACAACTATCAAAACAGCAGCTATTCAGAAATCAGCTTTTCACTGCATATGCCTATTGGCCGCTAACTGTCACTTACTGATCACTGCCTAAAGCGTTAAACTAGCGCTTCAAATGGACGTAGTCTGTACTTAAAAATAAAGGAATTTTTTATGGCCAAGAGAAATGCATTTTATGCGCAGTCGGGCGGAGTCACCTCCGTAATCAACGCCTCCGCCTGCGCTGTTATAGAAGCCTGCCGCGCCAACAGCGATAAAATTGGCACAGTCTACGCGGGCAAAAATGGCATTCTCGGCGCACTTCATGAAGAGCTTATCGACACCAGCCTCGAATCTGCCGCCGCTATCGCCGCCGACGCGATTGTCGCCAGCGCTGCGGATCTGCTTGGGAGGGAGGGGAGCTACAGGGCTCTACTAGCTAGCACTAGCTAGCCCCTAGCTGCTAGC
>JBMYPM010000015.1:0-11990 GCA_049600275.1 Porticoccaceae bacterium
TCTACCATCAAATAAAAAACCCCGGCATTGCCGGGGTTTTTTATTGCAGTTAATCGCTTAACCAAAGCTTAAGCGGCAACCTTACGGCGACGCAGTCCTGTAAGACCGAGGAGCGCTGAACCAAACAACCAGGCCGCAGCAGGAATTGGCACTTCATTAATGCCAGCTACATAGAGATCGGTTGAACTACCACGATACTGATCCTGGCCATCATAAAAAGTACCCTGACCAAAAATCTTCAATGTTGTCAGATAAAAACCCAAAGTGATTTTATCTGCTGCTACCTGGAGCAAATCCCAACCCTGGGTGTCAGTCCAGATACGCACCCACTCACCATTTGCCTGGGTGTGGGGGCCATTGATGCCAACAATTGAAATTTTCTTGGATACATCAAAAACAAATTTCAGCACTTCATCCACCTGAAGGTTGTCATCACTGCCTGGATTACACCAGTTAGTACCTTGCTGCTGGTTAAGCAGAGTTCCACAAACACCCAAACCAGCAAGATTGCCACTATCCAGGTAGGCATTGGCAGCAGAACCGCCTTTAAAACCGTAAACATTGAGATCACCAAAATTTAATGGCTGACCGCCACGCTCATTTTCATCAGCATCAAAATCATAATGATAGGTTGCTGCCATCGAAAAACTGGCCATTGATAGCAGCGCTACGCCTGCGAATGACTGCAGTAATTTTACAAAACTTCTATTCATAACTAACTCCTCAAACTCCTGAAACTAATATTTCGCAGGGATGCTCAAATCCTAAGCTTATAAATCTAAGCATTTGCGACCAAATCCATATTTTGAAACTAATAAACATAACTGCTTAACAGGCTAATTAAACGTAGTTCTCATTTTTAGGGATGTCAAAAAATAAACCTGTTTTATTTGCAGGTTTTTATGCGAAGAATCAACCACTTACCCCGAGAAAATGGAGCAAGTAAAGATTACGGAAATGCACCGAATGGCAAAGCGTTTTAAAAACAACCAGTTAGCCAGCTTTATTAACGAACATATTAACTGCGCAGAGGGAGACTTCCTCAATTTGCGCTGAATCAGTATAGATACCGTCAATCCACAGCTTGGCGATACCATGCACCGTACCCCAGATAACCTGGGAGGTGCGCAATGGATTTGTACCGCCAATAAGCCCGCACTGCTGCCAGCTGCGAATCATCTCCAGCTGGTGTTGAAAGCAGGGATAGGCCACATCGCGCAATTCCTGGGTACTGTTTTTCTGCTTCCAGATATTGCGCCCAAACATCAGCTCGTACTCTTCAGGATTCTCAGCGGCAAACCTGATATAGCCGCAGATAAACTCCTCGAATTTTTCCCGGGGCGTAAGCGCTGGGTTTTCAAAAGCCTGGGCCGCAGTTCTGTGGCGACGACAAAAGCCCTCGGCAGCAATCGCACAGAGCAAGTCATTCTTATCCGAAAAATGGTGATATGGCGCAGTGCGGGATACACCGGCGCGCTCCGCCAGTTTGCGCAGTGAAAGACTCTCAATACCGGATTCTGCTATCAGCGACTTGGCGGCCACAAGCAATGTCTGGCGCAGGTCACCGTGATGGTAACTCGGGCGACTGTTCTGTGAATTAACTGATAACTTCATCCCGGCAATGTAACAACCCATCTTGACACTGTCAAAATTGCCCTCTAACCTGCCTTAAAGCATGCATCCAAAATCGTTGAAAATGGCGTAAACAGCTAAAAAAGAACGATAAAAATAACAGCCGATGGAGAAAACAATGTCACAGAGTAGCTACCCGAACCTTTTGGCCCCACTGGATCTGGGCTTTACCCAACTCAAGAACCGCGTTCTGATGGGCTCCATGCACACCGGCCTCGAGGAAGCGGCTAACGGCCATGAGCGCATGGCCGCCTACTTTGCCGAGCGCGCCAAAGGCGGTGTTGGGCTGATAGTTACCGGCGGCATCGGACCCAATACTGAAGGCAGCACTCACCCCAACACCAAGAACCTAGTCAGCGACCAGGATGTGGCTAACCACCGGCAGATTACCGATGCAGTCCACCAGCACGACGGCAAGATCTGCATGCAGATACTCCACACCGGCCGCTACGCCTACTCACCAGACCAGGTGGCTCCATCAGCCATTAAATCCCCAATTAACCCCTTCACGCCCAAAGCGATCAATGAAGAAGAGATTTACAAGCAGGTCGATGACTTTGTTTTCACCTCCCTGCAGGCTCAAAAAGCCGGCTATGACGGTGTGGAAATTATGGGTTCCGAAGGCTACTTCCTAAACCAGTTTATCGCCGCACGCACCAACCAGCGCGATGATGACTGGGGTGGCAGCTATGCAAACCGCATCCGCCTGCCGGTGGAAGTTGTGCGTCGCGTACGCGAGGCTGTGGGCGAAAACTTTATTATTATTTTCCGCCTGTCCATGCTCGACCTGGTGGTGGGTGGCAGCACTGCAGAAGAAGTGACAGAGCTGGGCAAAGCTATTGAGAAGGCCGGCGCCACCATTATCAATACCGGCATTGGCTGGCACGAGGCGCAGATCCCAACCATTGCCACCAAGGTTCCCCGCGCCGCATTTACCTGGGTGACCGCGCACTTTAGAAAAGAACTCTCGGTGCCGGTAATTACCTCTAACCGTATCAATACCCCAGAGGTTGCCGAGGAAGTTTTGGTTCGCGGCGATGCGGATATGATCTCCATGGCGCGCCCGTTTTTGGCCGATCCAGAGTTTGTGCTTAAGGCACAGGAGAATCGCGCTGATGAAATCAACACCTGTATTGGCTGCAACCAGGCCTGTCTCGACCATGTATTTGCCGGCCAGATGACCAGCTGCCTGGTCAATCCCCGCGCCTGCCATGAGACCGAATTACATATTGAACCTGCAACTGAGCTTAAAAAAATCGCCGTGGTTGGTGCCGGCCCCGCCGGGCTCTCTGCAGCAACTGTCGCAGCCTCAAGGGGCCACCAGGTAACACTTTTTGAAAGCGCAGATAAGATTGGCGGGCAGTTTAATATTGCCAAGCAGATTCCCGGCAAGGAAGAATTCTATGAAACGCTGCGTTATTACGGCAGACAAATTGAGTTGACGGGCGTCGACCTGAAACTCAACCAGCGAGTCAGCGTAGAACAGCTCAATAATGGTGATTTTGACGAGGTAATTATCGCCACCGGAATCACCCCCCGAACACCGGATATTGAGGGTATAGATCACCCCAAAGTGATGAACTATGTGGATGTGATCGCCAACAAAAAACCGGTTGGCCAGAAGGTTGCCATTATCGGCGCCGGCGGTATTGGCTTTGATACAGCGGAATACCTTACCCACAGCGGCGAATCCACCAGCCAGAATATTCCCGCCTTTATGAAAGAATGGGGCATAGATATGACCTTTGGTTCGCGCTCTGGCATTGAGGGTGTAAAAGCCCAGCCGGCACCCTCTCCCCGCGAGGTCTATTTACTCCAGCGCAAAGCCTCGAAAGTCGGTTCCGAGCTTGGCAAAACCACCGGCTGGATTCACCGCGCAGGTCTAACCATGAAAGGTGTGCGTATGATGCCCGGTTGCGATTACCAGCGCATAGACGATGAAGGTCTGCATATAACTATCGGTGATGAAACCAAAGTGCTGCCGGTGGACAATGTCATTATCTGTGCTGGCCAGGACCCACTTAGGGAGTTGGCCGATGGACTCAATATGCCCTGCCATTTAATTGGCGGCGCCGATGTTGCCAGCGAACTGGATGCCAAGCGAGCAATTAACCAGGGAACTCGATTAGCGGCTGAATTATAGCTAATTGACTAATAATCCTTGCAACCATTGGGCATTCAACCGATTATGCGCGCTGATTTAAGCGCGGATCTGTTGCTTCTGTGTCCACTCAACGGATTTATTCACTGAAAATTATTAAAGCCTTTTAAAACTATGCCTGATAACAAGCAAGACTCGATCGATTTCCGCAACGCTCTCGGCAGCTTTACAACCGGCGTAACCATCGTCACTGCGCTGGGCAGGGATGGCCAAAAAATCGGCATGACCGTCAATAGCTTTAATTCAGTGTCCCTCGACCCTGCCCTGGTTCTCTGGAGTATTGATCGTGATGCAAATTGTTTCGAGGAATTTATCGCTGCTGAATCATACGCAATTCATGTACTCAGTGAAGATCAGCAGGAGATCTCCAACCGTTTTGCCATGAGCGGCGAAGATAAGTTTGCCGGCATTGAGTGCAGTGAAGGTCTCTCGGGCGTGCCCATTCTTCCCCATTACAGCGCCTGTTTTCAGTGCTCTCTCCAACACCAGTATGAAGGTGGCGACCATATTATTCTGGTCGGCAAGGTGCTTGAGTTTGTCGACAATGGCCACAAACCCCTGGTTTTCTACCGCGGTCAATACAGCGCCATCTAATAACCCTTAACACAATGCGCAACTCAGGCTTAAAACAGACCCAAAGTTTACGTTGACGTAAACGTAATATCTGCACTACAATTTATTAAACCCAGCTCTCACACAGCGACCTATGACTGAAAATACCCAGCAGATGCACGTTGAATTCAGTATCAGCCAGCTCTCCAAAGAGTTTGATATCACTACGCGCAGCATTCGCCACTATGAGGATATAGGCCTGCTCTCCCCCGCTCGACGGGGCCAGACGCGAATATATAGCCCGGCGGATCGCACCCGGCTAAAACTTATCCTTCGCGGCAAACGTTTGGGAATTTCCCTCGAAGACAGCCGGGAAATTATCGATATGTACGAGCCGGGTAAAAACAATGTCGACCAGTTAAAAAAATTAATTGATGCCATTCAACAGCAGCGCATCAAGCTCAACCGACAACTGGACGATATCACCAAGCTTTTAAAGGATCTCAATAAAGCTGAAACGGACTGTATCGAGGCGCTTAAAAGCAACGACTAGAAAGAAAATACCAACAGCCTAATTGCAATGGAACCTGTGATTTATGAATACTGCCTACCCTGTCCTGAATTTTAATCTCGGCGAAGATATAGATATGCTTCGCGACAGCCTTTTTCAATTCTGCCGCAATGAGATAGCCCCCCGCGCTGCCGAGATTGATCAAAATAATGAATTCCCCAATGACCTGTGGCGCAAAATGGGCGATATGGGATTACTCGGCATGACTGTCGACGAGCAGTATGGTGGCTCCGCAATGGGTTACCTGGCCCATGTTGTCGCCATGGAAGAAATATCCCGCGCCTCGGCATCTGTGGGTCTCTCCTATGGCGCCCATTCCAACCTCTGCGTCAATCAACTGCACAAAAATGGCACTGAAGAGCAGAAACACAAATACCTGCCCAAACTTTGCAGCGGTGAGCATATTGGCGCCCTGGCCATGTCGGAACCCAATGCCGGATCTGATGTGGTCAGTATGAAACTCAGCGCCAAAAAACAGGGTGACAACTATATTCTAAACGGCAACAAGATGTGGATCACCAACGGCCCCGATGCCCACACCTTTGTGATCTATGCCAAAACTGATACCAGTGCCGGCTCCAAGGGCATAACCGCTTTTATTGTCGAGGGGGACAGCCGCGGATTTTCCCGCCACCAAAAACTCGACAAGCTGGGGATGCGCGGCTCCAACACCTGTGAACTTGTATTCCAGGACTGTGAGGTACCAGCGGAAAATATCCTTGGCGGCGAGGGTCGGGGGGTCGCTGTACTGATGTCCGGCCTCGACTACGAGCGAACAGTTTTATCTGGCGGCCCGGTCGGCATTATGCAGGCCTGTCTGGATGTGGTGCTGCCCTACGTCCACGAACGCAAACAGTTCGGTCAGGCGATTGGCGATTTTCAATTAATGCAGGGCAAGATTGCCGATATGTACACCGAGCTAAATGCCTCCCGCGCGTATCTGTATGCCGTAGCTCGCGCTTGCGATCTGGGTCAGGACTCGCGCAAAGATGCCGCGGCGCTGATTCTGTTTACCGCAGAGAAAGCCACGCAAATGGCACTGGAAGCGATTCAGGCACTGGGCGGCAATGGTTACACCAATGAGTATCCCACCGGTCGCCTGCTGCGCGATGCCAAGCTCTATGAAATTGGTGCCGGCACCTCGGAGGTGCGACGTATGCTGATTGGTCGCGAGCTATTTAAGGAAAGCGCGTAGAGAGAACACCTAAAAAGGAGATCCAATGGCTGTTATCAACTCAACAATCAATACTAAAAGCAGCGACTACCAGAACAACTACCAGTCGATGCAGGGCATTGTCGATAACCTGAAAAGCACACTTAGCGATATCGCCAGGGGCGGTGGCGAAAAAGCCTGCGCAAGGCATACAGATCGCGGCAAATTACTACCCCGTGATCGTGTCCAGGCCCTGCTCGACCCCGGCTCGCCATTTCTCGAACTCTCGCCACTGGCTGCCCACAATGTCTACCCTGAGGATGTGCCGGCAGCAGGGGTTATCACCGGTATAGGCCGGGTCAGCGGCCAGGAGTGCGTGATTGTTGCCAACGACGCCACAGTTAAAGGCGGCAGCTACTACCCCCTTACAGTTAAGAAACATCTTCGCGCCCAGGCAATTGCCGCAGAGAACAACCTGCCCTGTATCTACCTGGTGGACTCTGGTGGTGCCAACCTGCCACGCCAGGACGAAGTATTTCCCGACCGCGAACATTTCGGACGGATATTTTTTAACCAGGCCAGTATGTCTGCACAAAACATCCCCCAGATCGCTGCAGTGATGGGCTCATGCACGGCCGGCGGTGCCTATGTGCCGGCGATGGCAGATGAATCTATTATTGTGAAAAACCAGGGCACCATTTTTCTCGGCGGGCCGCCACTGGTTAAAGCCGCCACCGGTGAAATAGTCAGCGCCGAAGCGCTGGGTGGTGCCGATGTCCACTGCCGCAATTCCGGGGTGGCCGATCACTATGCCAACAATGACCACCATGCCCTGGAGTTGGCCCGCGCTTCGGTAGCCAGGCTCAACCGGGTAAAACCCCTTAATGCTGATCTTAAAGAGGCTGTTGAGCCAGTCTACGACAGTCATGAAATCTACGGCATTGTGCCCAGTGAGTCGCGGGTCTTATACGATGTACGGGAGATTATTGCGCGGATTGTTGACGCGTCCGAATTCGATGAATTTAAAGCACTGTATGGCACTACCCTGGTCTGCGGTTTTGCCAGGATCTTTGGCTACCCTGTGGGCATCGTGGCCAACAATGGCATTTTGTTTGGCGAGTCCGCGCAAAAAGGCGCGCACTTTGTTGAGCTCTGCGCCCAGCGCAAAATCCCCCTGGTATTTTTACAGAATATCACCGGCTTTATGGTTGGCCGGCAGTATGAAAATGAGGGCATTGCCAAACATGGCGCCAAGATGGTGACTGCGGTGGCCACGGCTAAGGTACCGAAATTTACTATTCTTATCGGTGGTTCTTTTGGTGCCGGCAACTACGGGATGTGCGGGCGCGCCTATGATCCGCGCTTTCTGTTTATGTGGCCCAATGCGCGTATTTCGGTGATGGGTGGTGAGCAGGCTGCGGGAGTTTTGGCTCAGGTGACCAGGGATAAATATAAGCGTGACGGCAAGGATTGGAGCGCTGCAGAGGAGGCTGATTTTAAACAGCCGATTATGGATACCTATGAGCACCAGGGCCACCCCTATTACGCCTCGGCCAGGCTTTGGGACGACGGTGTTATAGATCCGGCGGATACTCGGATGGTATTGGGACTGGCTATTTCGGCAAGCTATAACCGGGAGATTGAGGACACCAGATTTGGGGTGTTTAGGATGTGAGTTGGGCAGCACTAGATCGAACCTTTGGGGAAATAAGGAATAGATAATTATGACTAGGGTTATCACTGAAATTGATCGCAGGGGCGTAGCTCGGGTAACGATTAATAACCCCGAAAAACACAATGCTTTTGACGATCACTTAATTGCCGAGCTGACTCGGGCCTTCGCAACCATAGCCGCCAATAAGGATGTGCGGGTTATGGTTTTGGCCTCGGTAGGTAAAAGCTTTTCAGCTGGCGCGGATCTGGGCTGGATGCAACGCATGGCAGATTATTCTTTCAGGGAAAACCTGCGCGATAGCCAGGCACTGGCTGAGATGCTTAGAGTATTAAACAACATGCCCCAACCGACTATTGCCCGAGTCCAGGGGGCAGCCTTTGGCGGCGCAGTTGGCTTGGTCAGTTGCTGCGATATTGCAATAGCGGCACAGGCAGCCAGCTTCTCACTCAGCGAAGTGCGGATTGGCCTGGTACCTGCCACCATCAGTCCCTACGTTATCGCGGCTATCGGGGAGCGACCAGCAAGGCGCTACTTCACCACTGCCGAGCGCTTTAGCGCCGGGACAGCCCAACAGCTTGGACTGGTAAGCGAAACCACAGAGATCGACAGTCTCGACACTAAAGTCGAAGAGATTGTCAGCGCCCTTTTGGCCAATGGTCCAGCTGCTATCCAGCGGGCCAAACAGTTAATTTTTGATATCAGCGGCAAGCCCATAGACCAGGGTTTAATCGACCAGACCTGCGAAACCATCGCCACTCTTCGAGTGAGTGAAGAGGGCCAGGAAGGTCTCAACGCATTTCTGCAAAAACGTCCGCCAAAATGGCTTTAGGGAAACAGGGAAGGGAAGCAACAAATGTTTTATAAAATACTGATTGCCAATCGCGGCGAAATTGCCTGCCGGATTATCAAAACTGCGCGCAGGATGGGCGTTGCCACAGTCGCTGTCTACAGCGATGCAGACTGCAATTCCCTGCATGTAAAAATGGCTGATGAAGCTGTTCATATAGGCCCCTCCCCCTCCACTGAGTCCTACCTGGTGATCGATAAAATTATTCAGGCAGCACTGTCCAGCGGTGCCGAAGCCATACATCCGGGCTATGGATTTCTCTCGGAAAATGCCGAATTTTGCCGACAGTGTAAAACCCATAACCTGGTTTTTATCGGCCCTCCGGAGAAGGCGATCCTGGCTATGGGCTCAAAGTCTGCGGCAAAGAAAATTATGGGCGATGCAGATGTGCCGCTGGTACCAGGCTACCACGGTGATGACCAGGACCCACTGCTGCTGAAAGAGGTCGCGAACAAGATGGGCTACCCGGTGCTGCTAAAGGCGGCGGCCGGTGGCGGTGGCAAGGGAATGCGCGCAGTAACCCATGGCGATGAATTCAACGAGGCACTGGCAGCGGCAAAGCGCGAAGCCTTAAATGCCTTTAACGATGACCTGATGCTGGTGGAAAAATACCTGCTCGGTCCCCGCCATGTGGAGATCCAGGTATTCTGCGACAGCCATGGCAATGCCGTCTATCTGTTTGAGCGCGACTGTTCAGTACAGCGCCGTCACCAGAAAGTTATCGAGGAAGCTCCGGCACCGGGCATATCTGCTGAGTTACGGCAGAGAATGGGTGAAGCGGCTATACGCGCGGCCAGGGCAATTGATTATGAGGGTGCGGGAACCGTCGAGTTCCTGCTCGACACCAGGGGGGAATTTTTCTTTATGGAGATGAATACCCGACTGCAGGTAGAGCACCCGGTAACAGAGATGATCAGTGGCCAGGACCTGGTCGAATGGCAGTTGCGAGTCGCCTGCGGTGAACCTCTGCCCTGCACCCAGGAACAGCTGCAAATAAATGGCCATGCATTTGAAGCCCGTATCTATGCCGAGGATCCAGAGCAGGATTTTCTCCCCGCCACCGGCACTCTAAGCCTTCTGCAACCGCCCACAGAAAACAGCCATGTGCGAGTGGATACAGGCGTGGTCGAGGGAGATCAGGTGAGCATCTACTACGATCCTATGATCGCCAAACTGGTTGTTTGGGATATAGACAGGGAGCGGGCCCTGGAACGCCTGGCCGAAGCCCTGGGCAATTATCGAATAGGCGGCGTTACCACCAATATATGTTTTCTCTATAACCTTGCCAGCACCCAGGCCTTTCGCAGCGCGAATGTAGACACCGGTTTTATTGAACAGCACCATGCCGAGATTTTTCGCCAGCGCACTGAGGATATTGACTATGCGGCACCATTTGCCGCCGAAGCTATCCTGGCAGCCAGGCAACAAAGTGCCAGCCAGCAGGCGGCGCAGTCCAGGGAACCGAACTCCCCCTGGCACCTGGCCAACAGCTGGCGAGCCAATAACCACAGCGAGCCGGAACTGCAGATTAATATAGGTGCCCAGCAAGTAACCGTGGCGGAACCCAAAGCACTAAAATCTTCAGCAAAAGTCGTCACTGATACCGAGGGATTTAATCTGTTTACTGATCGGGGTGTATTTCACTGCTCTGAGGTCAAACCGGATCTGGGTATTCAAGATAACCATGCCGAGGGCAATTTAACCGCCCCGATGAATGGCACTATTGTCACCCTGTTGGTGGAGGCCGGTAGCTCAGTTTGCAAAGGGGAAACCCTGATGGTGATGGAGGCGATGAAAATGGAACATGCTATTATTGCCCCTGCCGACGGCACTGTTAACGAGTTCTTTTACCAACCGGGAGAACTGGTTGATGGCGGTGCCGAGCTATTAGCCTTTGCACAATCTGAGGATACCCAATGAATTTACCCAGCCGCGTCAGGATTGTCGAAGTCGGTCCCCGCGATGGACTGCAAAATGAAAAAGTTGCCGTCGATGTAAGCACAAAAGTTGCCCTGATCAATCAACTGACAGAGGCCGGCCTAAGCTACATCGAAGCCGGCAGTTTTGTCAGCCCCAAATGGGTGCCACAGATGGCTGGCAGCGAAGAGGTCTTTGCTCAACTGCCGGCAAATTCACAAACCGTCTATGCTGCACTGGCCCCCAACCTGAAAGGGCTGGAGCGCGCCATGGAGTGCGGCGTAAAAGAGGTAGCAGTTTTTGCCGCGGCTTCAGAGAGCTTTAGCCAAAAGAATATTAACTGCTCTATCGCCGAAAGCATTGAACGGTTTAAACCCCTCGCTGAACAGGCACTGGCCAATGGCATCAAACTTCGCGGCTATATCTCGGTTGCCCCTATGAGGGCAGTGTCGATATCGAAACCGTCGCCAACGTTGCCAAACAACTACTGGCTATGGGCTGTTATGAAATTTCCCTTGGCGACACCATCGGTGTCGGCACCCCCGCCTCTCTGGAACAGTTGCTGGCCAGGCTATTAACAGACATCCCCGCCGAAAAACTTGCTGTTCATCTCCACGATACCTATGGGCAGGCACTGGCCAATGTGCTTATCTCATTACAGATGGGTATCTCGGTTATCGATAGTTCCGTGGCCGGCCTCGGTGGATGCCCCTATGCAAAACTTGCCAATGGCGGCGCTGCATCGGGCAATCTCGCCACAGAAGATCTGGTCTATATGCTTAATGGTCTGGGAATCGAACATGGTGTAGATCTTAAGAAGTTGATCGCCGCCGGTCACTTTATCAGTCAAAAACTCAATCGCGCTAATGGTTCAAAGGTTGGAATAGCACTGCAGTAAATCACAGTTAAGTTATACTGCGCTCTTGTTTACGATTTCAACTATTTGGAGTTAGCACCTTGACCGCGTTTCGCCCCTGCATCGACCTTCACCAGGGTCAGGTAAAACAAATTGTCGGCGGCAGTCTTACCGATAGCGGTGCCGATACCAACTTTGTCAGCTCCCATGATGCCGCCTATTACGCCCAACTCTACAGAGAGCACAACCTGACCGGCGGTCATGTTATTGCCCTTGGACCCAACAATCAGCAGCAGGTTCTTCAAGCGCTGAACGCCTACCCAAAGGGTATGCAATTTGGCGGTGGGGTTAATCTGGAAAATGCCAGCAGCTATTTAGAAGCCGGTGCCTCGCATATTATTGTCACCTCCTATCTGTTTGAAAATGGCGAATTTTCCTGGTCGCGGCTCGAAGCGATTAAGGCGGAAGTCGGCGCCGAAAATTTAGTGCTGGATCTTAGCTGCCGAAAAACTGATGGCGGCTCGGCCTGAGCAGGGCTTCGACAGCGTGCGGGATCTGTGGCTCCAGACGCGGCTGACACCGGCGGAGCTGGAGCGGCTGGCCAAGGCGGATGCGTTCCGCTCGCT
>JBMYPM010000016.1:0-11914 GCA_049600275.1 Porticoccaceae bacterium
TCCCCCTGTTGGGCCTTTTCGATCGCCACCTGAGCCATATAGTTGCGCAGCACATATTTCGGGTTAATCGCCAGCATCTGTTTGCGGCGCTGCTGGTCGGTCCAACTCTGCTGCTGCAATCGCTGGCTGTATTGTTGTGCCCAGCTATCAAATCCATTGCGATCGAGAAACTGGTCCCTGACAGATTGGTTTTGCTCGCTAAAATCACTGAGCGACCTAAACAAGATGGTGTAATCCACATTATTGGTTTCCATCAATACCAGTAGCTGATTAATAAGCTGCTCATCTTCTGGCAGGTATTCTGCCAGGCCAATTTTACTGGCCATAATATTTCTGTAATGCTTTAAAAATTCCGGCTCGTACTGTTTTAACGCGCCGATTAACTCGTCGCTACTCAGTAGCGAGGTCAATGAGGTAGCCAGGGCATTTAAATTCCACAGGCCGACTGAGGGCTGGTTTTTAAACGAGTAGCGGCCACTGGTATCTGAGTGGTTGCAGATAAAATCCGGGTTGTAGTTGTCCAGAAACCCAAAGGGGCCATAGTCAATGGTATCCCCAATAATCGACATATTATCGGTGTTCATTACCCCGTGGTTAAAGCCCACGGATTGCCACTGGGCGATCATCCTGGCGGTTTTGAGTACGCAGTTTTCCAGCATTAACAGATATTTGTCCTGGCTATCTACCCAGTCGGGAAACTGTCTTGCGATCACATAGTCTGCCAGTGCTTTTACAGCCTCTGGTTGTTTGCGATAGTGGAAGTGTTCAAAGGATCCAAAGCGAATATGGCTCTGGGCAACGCGGCAGACCGTGGCGCCGGGCTCCACTTCCTCTCGGTATACCGGGGTTTTGCTGTCGATTAAACAGAGTGCCCTGGTGGTGGCTATACCCAGCCCGTGCATGGCTTCGGAACAGAGATATTCGCGAATACTTGAGCGCAATACAGCCCGGCCATCGGCAAACCTGGAGTAGGGGGTGGGACCAGCGCCCTTCAGCTGGATATCCCAGAGCATGCCCCTATCGCCAACCGGCAATTCCCCCAGGGTGATAGCGCGGCCATCTCCCAGCTGTCCTGCCCAGACGCCAAATTGATGTCCTGAGTAGACCAGTGCAATTGGCTGGCTGGATTTGGGTATCTGGTTGCCGCTCATTAACTGCAGCATCTCCGCGCTGGTTAGCTCTCCAGGATCTATTCCCAGCTGTTCAGCCAGCAGTGGGTTGCTGCTGACCAGTGTGGGTTCCTCTAACCCCTGGGTCAAAACCGGGCTGCAGTAAAGGTTATCTTCACTGTTAAATGCGCTGTAGAAATTATGTTGCAAACGGTGGGTAAAAAGTGTCATTGGAGTCCGGCATTTGCCCTGCTGATTCTGCCGAGATTTTCGGCGTGGAGGCTGCTGATATAGAGCCAGTTATCGGTTTCAAGAACACCGCTATTGGTATGGTAAGCGGCCTCGGGATCTTGCAGCGAAAGCAGCACCTGGCCCTCTGCATCCATAGCAAAAACATGGCCATAGCGCTGAGGTTCAGGCTGTATGGCTGGGGGCAATCGATGAATCACCTTGCGAAGAAATCTAGAGTTGGAAACTGCATCCAGCAGTGCATGGCGCGGGGCTACCAATCCCACCCAAAAGCGACCCTCTCTGCCGCGAACTATATTGTCTGGAAAGCCGGGCAGGTTATCGATAATTATTTCTGATTCTCCCGCCTGCGCTCCCTGGAGCCAGAGCTTGTGAATTCTGTAGCTGCCAGTCTCGACCAGCAGCAGAAAGCTGCTGTCTTCTGCTATGGCCACGCCATTGGCAAAGTTAAGCCCGTCCATCACAATTTTCGTCGACTGATCCTCGGGATTGTAAACCAGTAACCGACCGTGACCACCGTGTTCAATGGTATCCAGCAGACTGGCTTCAAATGTGCCGCCATAGGCCCTGGCGCCAAATTTTGTCGAAGCATCTGTAAAGTAGACCTTGCCATCAGCGGCTATACCCAGATCATCGGCATAGTTTATGGCAGGCTGTCTGGTTTCAGTGCTATCCACCTGGTTGGTCAAAGTAGTGACCTGGCCATCTGCTGAAATCTTCAGTAACCCGAGATAGGCATCTGCCACCAGCAGATTGTTATCAGTGTCAAAGGCTAATCCCAGTGGGCTTCCCCCGGTATGTACCCAGTTTTTGACTTCACCATTGATCGGGTTGTGGCGGATAATCCAGCCCTCGCGGGTAGAGCCATAAATCTGGCCATTCAGCGCTACCAGGTCTTCGGGTCCATGGGTGCCCTTCATTTCGACAGTTTCGATTCGCTGAAGAAGGCTGTTTTGCAGAAATTCTCCCACATAGCCGCGGTCGGTCGGCGCGTGCCAACTAACAGGATCTACATTTACTGGCCAGAACAGCATGTAGGCGAGAAAAGCGAGAAACAATCCGGTGAATATTTTACCCATCGGCCTATGGTGCCTGCTGATAAAGGCTTAATCAACAGTGTTTTAGCTTGGTGTGACTCTGTTGCTGGGGTAAAATGCGCGGCTTATTTGTTTAGGTTGGCTTTAAGAATCCATGGAAGTAAATCCTCTGTACAACGCTCTCGAAGACCTGCAGGCACGCACCGACGTGTTGAGGGGGTATCTTTGACTATGCCAATCGCAAAGACCGACTTGCCGAAGTCGAGCTAGAGCTCGGCGAACCGGATGTCTGGAATGACCCGGATCGCGCCCAGGAGTTGGGCCGCGAACGCTCTTCCCTGGAAGCGGTAGTTAAAACTATTGAAGATCTGGATGCCGGTGTCAGCGATAGCCGCGAGCTGTTGGCTATGGCTGTGGAAGAGGATGATGGGGATACGGTCGCCGAGGTGGAGTCTGAAATCGCTGCCCTTGAGGGCCAGTTAGCCAAACTTGAATTTCGTCGTATGTTCTCTGGCGAGATGGATGCAAATAATGCCTTCCTCGATATCCAGTCGGGCTCTGGTGGTACCGAGGCCCAGGACTGGGCGGAGATGCTGTTGCGCATGTATCTGCGCTGGGCCGATGACAAGGGTTTTAAAGCGGAGCTGGTTGAATGCTCGGCGGGCGAGGTCGCCGGTATTAAAAGTGCCACGGTGCAGATCTCCGGTGAGTATGCCTTTGGCTGGTTGCGTACCGAGATCGGCGTACACCGTTTGGTTCGCAAGTCGCCATTTGATTCCGGCAACCGTCGCCACACTTCTTTTTCTGCGGTCTATGTCTCTCCGGAGATCGACGACAATATTGATATTGAAATCGATCCCTCGGATGTTCGCACCGATACCTACCGCGCCTCTGGTGCCGGCGGGCAGCATGTGAACAAGACCGATTCGGCGGTGCGTTTGACTCACGAACCCAGTGGTATTGTTGTGCAGTGTCAGAACCAGAGGTCGCAGCATCAAAATCGCGATAAGTGTTGGCAGATGTTGAGGGCCAGGCTCTATGAGGCGGAGATGCAAAAGCGCGCTGAGGCGGCTCAGGCAACCGAGGATACCAAGTCTGATATTGGTTGGGGCAGTCAGATTCGCTCTTATGTATTGGATGATGCACGGATTAAAGATTTGCGTACCGGTGTTGAGACGCGTAATACGGGTGCGGTTTTGGATGGTAAGCTGGATCAGTTTATTGTCGCTTCGTTAAAGGCTGGATTGTAGGCGACGGCAAAGCCGTCGTCCTTAATCGAGCGTAATTTGATGAGAGTTAACTAAATTAATAATATTAAATAAAAGACTGAAATATGACTGATCAACAAGACGAAAATAAGCTGATAGCAGAGCGCCGCGCCAAACTCACCGAACTCCGTGAGCAGGAAGGTGCGACCTTTCCCAATGACTTCCGCCCCCAGCACAGCGCTGCGGAACTGCAGGCCGGTTTTGGTGAAGAGACCAAAGATGCCCTTGAGCAGTTGGGAAAAATTGTCAGCATCGCTGGCCGGGTTATTCGCAACCGCGGTGCGTTTATGGTGGTTCAGGACAGTTCAGCAACTATTCAGCTGTATGTCACCAAAGAGGCACGACCCTTCGCCAAGTCTATTGATCTCGGTGATATCGTCGGTATTACCGGTGAGCTGCACAAGTCGGGTAAGGGCGATCTCTATGTGCAGATGGACAACTACCAGCTGCTGACCAAATCCCTGCGCCCATTGCCAGACAAGTTTCACGGACTGGCCGACCAGGAAATGCGCTACCGCCAGCGCTATGTTGACCTGATTGTTAATCCGGAGGTGCGTAATACTTTCCGTATTCGCTCGGCGGTTGTCGATTTTATTCGCCGCTACCTCAATGGTTCTGACTTTTTGGAAGTCGAGACACCAATGTTGCAGGTGATTCCCGGTGGTGCTGTGGCACGTCCATTTGTCACTCATCACAATGCGCTGGATATCGATATGTATATGCGTATCGCGCCGGAGCTGTATTTAAAACGCCTGGTTGTCGGTGGCTTTGAGCGAGTTTATGAAATTAACCGCAATTTCAGGAATGAAGGCCTTTCTACCCGCCATAACCCTGAGTTCACCATGCTTGAGTTCTACCAGGCCTACGCAGACTTTAATGACCTGATGGACCTGACTGAAGATATGTTGCGCAAGATGACAACTGAAGTGCTTGGCTCAACCAAGGTGGTCAATACCATTAAGGATGCCGAGGGCGAGGTAGTTAAAGAAATAAATTATGATTTTGCCGAGCCATTTACGCGCCTCTCGGTGTTTGACTCTATTTTGCAGTACAACCCGGATATCAGTGCCGAGCAGTTAAGTGACGAAGCGGGTGCCCGCAAGATCGCTACTGATCTGCATATTCCCCTTAAAGATATTTGGGGCCTGGGCAAGGTGCAGATTGAGATCTTTGAAAAGACAGTTGAGCACCTTTTAGAACAGCCAACCTTTATCACTATGTACCCGGCTGAAGTGTCACCGCTGGCTCGTCGCAATGAACAGGATCCCCATGTTACGGATCGCTTTGAGTTTTTTGTCGGTGGTCGCGAGATCGCCAATGGCTTCTCCGAGCTAAATGATTCAGAGGATCAGGAAGCGCGCTTTAAGCAACAGGTGGCAGAGAAAGATGCCGGTGATGATGAAGCTATGCATTTTGATGCAGACTATATCCGTGCACTGGAATACGGTATGCCGCCTACGGCAGGTGAGGGTATTGGTATCGACCGGTTGGTAATGCTGTTGACCGACTCTCCATCAATCAGGGATGTTCTGCTGTTCCCGCATATGCGTCCCGAATAATAAAATAGAAATTAAAGCCGAACATAAAATAGCCCAGCATCTGCTGGGCTTTTTTGTTTCCAATTGCCTGTTACTTAAGGCTGGCGTAGTAGGCTGCAAGATTGGCAATATCTGTATCAGAGAGACCTTTGGCCATAGCTGACATCATGGCATTCTGGCGGCGACCATCTTTAAACATCTGCATCTGGCTGACCAGGTAAGCTTCTTTCTGGCCGGCAAGGTTGGGCCACATGCCGTTGCTGCTGATGCCATTTTTACCGTGACAGCCGGCACAGCTCATGGACTTGGCTTTGCCTGCAACCGGATCACCGGCAAGGGCGCCGAAAGATGTGGCTGAAAGTACTGCTGCTATAAAAGGAATAACGAGTTTTTTCATAATGGTTCTCCACTTAAGTCTTAAATAATTAATTCGTTTGGCGCAGGGAATGACTGATAAACAGCGAGGCACTCAATAGGGCAACGGCTCCCACCTGATGGGCGGCAGCGACTGGAACTGGTACATAGAATATCAAGGTGCTGATACCCAGGGTCACCTGCATTACTAATAGGCCGAGCAGGCAGAATACGCCGATTTTGGCGGAGCCTTTTATATCTGCTCTCAGGGTTTTATAGGCAAACACAGCAACCAGGGCAACAATTAAATAGGCGAACATACGGTGGTTAAACTGGATGGTAGTGATATCTTCAAACGCCGATAACCAGGCTGGGGTCATTGCGTAGAGTCCGGCGGGAACAAAGCTGTCACCCATCAGTGGCCAGGTGGAATAGGCGTGACCGGCATGGGTTCCCGCTACCAGTCCACCGGACAGAATCATTAGGAAGATAAGCCCACTCAACAGGTAGGAAAATTTCTTCATTTCGACAGGCTGATCGGATTTTGGGCTGATAAGGCTAAAGGCAGTCCAGAGAATAAATGAGTAGATCAGTACAGCGGCACCCAGGTGGGCGGTCAGTCGGTACTGGCTGACATGGGGGTTATCGACCAGGCCGCTTTTTACCATATACCAGCCGAGCAGACCCTGGCAGCCACCACCGATCAACATAATAACCAGCTTCAGCGTAAGGCCTGTTTTAATGCGTTTGGTAAACAGGAAAAACAGGAACGGCAGGATAAAAATCACCCCGATAAATCTGCCCAGGACCCTGTGCAGGTACTCGTACATAAAGATCGGTTTAAACTCTTCAAGGCTCATACCGATATTAATTTTTTGGTACTCGGGAAACTGCTGGTATTTGAGGAACATCGCCTGCCAATCTGCTTCGGAGAGGGGCGGGATAATACCCATCAGGGGCTTCCAGTCGACCATCGACAGCCCTGAATTTGTCAGGCGGGTAACGCCACCGAGCAGAATCATGCCGAAGATAACCGCGGCACAAATAAGCAGCCAGTAGGCTATCTGGCGATCGAAGCGAGCCTGTTGATCATAGGTTGTGGGGTTTTCCAACATAAATAGAGATACCAAAAATTAGTCTAGGCCTTCGGCTGTGCTGCTTTACAACCAGCAGTTTTACGAAAACGGTGGTTATTCAGACTAGATTTTATTGAAAAATTTAGTCGCAGTTGTCTATTGAGAGTGGAGACAGGTTTCATCGCTGTCTATGGTAACATTTACAGCCAATTCGCAGGTAGAGATTTAGCAAGTTTGATGATGGAGGTTGAGATGGGTAATCAGGGTGAGATTAAGTTGGATCCAAGCTGGTGCGAGGTGCTGGGCGACGAGTTTAATAAAGACTATATGCGCAAACTGCGCGAGTTTTTAGTTGAGCAAAAAGAGGCTGGCAAGGTTATCTACCCGCCGGGCTCCCAGTGGTTTTCAGCATTTAATAACACGCCCTTTGATAAGGTTCGCGTGGTGATTCTTGGTCAGGATCCCTACCACGGGCCCCATCAGGCCCACGGTCTGTGCTTTTCGGTCCTGCCCGGCGTAAAGGTGCCGCCGTCGCTGGTCAATATGTACAAAGAACTGCAGGAGGATCTGGGGATTGTCCAGCCCAATCACGGCTGCCTTACCAGCTGGGCGAAGCAGGGAGTGCTGTTGTTAAACGCGACGCTTACTGTAGAACAGGCCAATGCCGGTGCACATCAGGGCAAGGGCTGGGAGCAGTTTACCGACCAGGCAATCCGCTCATTAAACGATCAGCGCGATGGCATTGTGTTTCTTTTATGGGGCAGCTATGCCCAAAAGAAAGGGGCCTTTATCGATCAGTCGCGGCATTTGGTCTTGAAGTCTGTGCACCCATCGCCGCTATCTGCATATCGTGGATTTTTTGGCTGTAAACATTTTTCCACCGCAAATAACTATCTTCAGGAACAGGGGCAGGCGCCCATAGACTGGCAGTTGCCCGCGGCGCAGGACGTGGTGGAAGCGTTAAAGGCGACTATCTAGGATTCTCGAAGGCTGCGGCTGACGCCCCGTAATAATGGTTCGAACAGATAGTCGGCAATGGTACGTTTATTTGTAATCATAATTACTTCCGCAGGCATTCCGCTGGATAAATGCAGTTGGGGAATAGTCTCTAATTGATTTTTATCGACACGCAGCTCGGCGATAAAATAATAGCCCTCAGCATCCTGATGTCGATCAGCAGATACCCAGTGTACCGACCCCTCGAGCAGTGGCGTGGCTCTGGCATTAAATGCCGATAGGCGAATACGGGCACTCTGGCCCGGCCATACCAAATCTATATCAGTGGGTCGCACTCGCGCCTCTATCAGCAGCTCCTCTTTATTGGGCAGCAGGCGCATAATTTCTTCACCGGGGATAACCGTCTCGCCCGGGTTTTTTCGCTTTAGGTGGGTGATCACACCATCGTGGGATGCGCGAACCGTGGCGTTGGCAATTCTATGCTTAAGCTGATTGATAGTATCTTCAATACTGATAATGCGATGCATGGCCTGATTGTGTTGCAGATTTGCCTGCTGGAGAAGCTCTGACAATATCAGGCTCTTCTGAATTGGTATTTGCTGCAGCTCAGATTCAGAGGCGGCAATTTCTTGCCGAATGCTCGCAATTTCACTGTTGGTATCCGTTAGCCGCTGGGTTATTTCATCTAGCTGAATTTCTGAAACATAGTTCTTTCCTGCCAGTGCCTCAACACCGTCGTACTGTTTGCGCAATAGTGCCAGTCGTGAAAGTCGCGCTTGATTTTCAATCTGCTGGGCCTGGATGGAGAGCTGTAGTTGATGTTTGCGACCATCGAGGAGCGCAAGCTGATCATTTTTCCTATTGATGGTTTCTGCAAAGCTCTGTCTCTGCAGGATCAATATCTGTGTTTCTTGAAGCCTCTCTGCTAACAGCACTGTTTTTTCCGAAAACTCGATCTGTTCAAGTTTGTTGATATGGGTTTGGGCAATTTCCATATCCAATAAAGTCATCAGGTAGTCACGCAGATTGGCCTTTAGGGCAGATTGCTCTTCGGAGGTATCCAGCTGCAGGAGAATATTTCCCTTGGTGACATAAGCACCAGAGCGGGCATCAATAGATACAATTTTACCTCCGCGCAGATGTTGTATCGGCTTGCTCTCTTTCATGGCGCGAATATGGCCCTTTGCCAAAACGGCACTTTCCATGGGTGCAAGGGCAAGCCAGGAGGAGACCGCGACAAGACTTACAAGCAGGGCGATAACTGTTCTTTTCCGCAGCGGCTGATCCCGGAGAGGTTTAAGAGACGCTGTTTTTTTCCTGTGGCTGTATTGCATTATCAGGCAACTCGCTGAGGACTGGAGACTGATCTTGGGGGTGGCACAATATTGCCGGCGTCAAAGAGGTAGCTGCATTGGGCCAGTTTGATTAGCTGCCTGGAATGGGTTGTTAAAATAACCGTTCTCTTTTCTTCTTTGAGTAATTTCACTGTCTGCTGTAATTGATTGAGCATAGTTGCGTCACAGAAGTTTTCCGGATTTTCCAGAAGAATAATTTTGGCTTCGCTGGCAACAGCGGCAGTCAGGGTGATCAGGCGTTCAAGTTGCAGCCCGATAGCTGTATTGCGAGCCCGGCTATCCAGTGTAAAGTCATAGGCGATATCGAGTTCGATAAGTCGCTGATTGAGGCCGGTTTGTTGCGCGGCAGTAATGGCCCTGGTTTTATTTACTGCCCCAAAGCGGCTGATCAGCTCAATAATAGTTCCCTCTGGCAGGCTAACCGATTCACCGGCAACGGCGATCTGGTTTTGAATCTTTCCTGGGCACCAGTCAGCGCGGCGAGTACCATCAATAAGGCAGTCTCCGGACGCTGGGGTGGATTCGCCCAGTATGATTTTTAAGATTTCATTTTGGCCTGCGCCAACGGAGCCGACAAGCGCAGTGATTTCACCGGGACTTGCCCGCAGGCTTATATTGGTAAGGGCCGTTCTGCACGGCACTGTTTTCTGCCGGGGATGGATGCTGTCCAAAACGCTGATATTCTTAAGTTCAATCTGTCCTTGAACAGGCCCAGCGTAACTACCTGTTCTGCGCGAACTGATCTGCTCAAGATAGTCGCAGACCTCGAGCAGAACCTGCTTGCCAAGCGAGACAACGGTACTGTTGGCAAACAGCATATCAAAGGGTGCAATAGCCCTTGCGGATATAATCAGGGCGGCAATAAAACCCCCGGGGGTCAGGGTATTTTGCAGTAGCAGAAGCGCGCCAATAGTCGGTGTGCCGAGCTGGTATAGGGTTCTCAGGCACTGGTGAATATCGGTCAGCAGCCCCTCTCTCTTAGTGCTTGAAGAGTTGCTTTCTGGTCTGGAAAGCTCCCACTGGTCAAGGGTGTTTGCCGACCGCAACCAGCGTTGGGTTTTTTCCGGCCAATCCCGAAGTCCTTCATCCAGGGAGGGTTTTTCCAGTTTGAATTTTGCATAGGCAACAAGACAGAAACAGAGATTTACCGCGAGCATAAAAAGCCCTAGCGGTGGCGCGATCAAAAATATCAAGATGGCTGAGACCGGAAGCAGGAGAACGTCCAGGGCGCTGGCGATAGCGGTCGATCTCAGCTGCTGCTGAAATAATTTTACTTTGCGAAAGAGTTTTTTCCCGTTGTAGCCACGGTTGATATTGGCGCTGATATGGCTGCATATCTGCTTATCCAGGTACTCTGCAAAATTGACTATGGTTTTGCGACGCAGCTGTTCAAAGGCGAGTCCGCTGATGGAAATTATCAGCGCGCCGACGGCGAGCATCCACAGTGATTCATAACTGCCAGTGGTGATGACCCGATCAAAAATTTGCAGGGTGTAGAGGGGAATGCAGAAGGCTGCCAGGTTGGTTATAAAAGAATGGCCCAGAATCATCCGGGCCACTCGCTTTGCAGCACTGATAAAAATCTCTCGCTCTGACATCTCTCTAGGCGACTGTAATATCTAAATCAGAGAGTGAATCTGTGCCGACACCCTGTAGCTCTGCGAACATAACTGCATCGGAGAAATCACCGTCGGCATCCAGATCTGCAAATAGCTGTGTGCTGTTATCCCCGTCTGCCAGCAGCAGCCATTCGTCGAGGTCTTTGCTGGCCAGGGAGGCACTTACATCCAGGCTCAGGCTGTCTTCACCGAGGGCGAAATCCAGAATCTGGTCAAGGCTGCCGTCGATATCGCTCTGTCGCCAGGCAAAGGTATCGCTGCCGGAACCGCCGAGCAGATCATCATCACCCTTCATGCCGCGGATAGTATCGTCGCCGTCGCCGCCTTCGAGTCGATTGTCGAGGCGATTACCGCGCAGGATGTCGTTGTGATCTGAGCCAACAGCATTCTCTATGGACTTAAGGCTATCCGAATCCCCTCCAGTGGTTTTCTTGCGGTGAATATCGATATTGACGCCGCTTTCGGCATAGCTGTACGAGACGGTATCTATACCAGAGCCGCCGTTGACCACATCTTTGTTGCCACCGGAGTAAATCAGGTCATCTCCAGAACCACCTTTAAGATTGTCATTGCCTGAACCACCGAGCAAAATATCGTTGCCGACGCCGCCCTTGAGGATGTCGTTACCGCTGCCACCGTCAAGATAGTCATCGCCTGAACGTCCCTCGAGTCTATCGTTCTTGCTTTCACCATAGAGGCTGTCATTACCGGTGCCGCCGTCCAGCTCATCATTACCCGAGGCACCGTAAATAGTATCGTTATCACTGCCGCCATAGAGCTTGTCGTTACCTTGACCACCGTTGATAAAATCGTCGCCGCTACCACCTTTAAGATTGTCATGACCGCTGTCACCGTAGAGCTGGTCGTTACCCTTGCCTCCGGAGAGAGTATCGCTGCCCCGGCCTCCCCACATAGAATCATTGCCAGTACCGCCATCAAGCAGATCGTGGCCATCGTCACCGAATAATTGGTCATTGCCAGCGCGACCATAGATATCGTCGTTACCATTGCCACCGTGAATCTCATCATTCTGTTCTGATATGGCGATAAAATTTCCATTCTGGTCAAACTTTCCAAGACTGCCATCTTCGAGATAGTGATAGCTGTAGGTTGGCTGGTCCTGATCTGTACCACTGTCGCTACTGGCAATATTTGGATCTAAAACCTGCGCATTTGAGGTGCCAATATCAACGGAGAAAACAGAGTCATCAAAATCTCTATCACCACCGTTGTAGAGATCTTCAAAGCCAAGGGTGATCAATCCAGCATCGCTGTCGGCTAAGCCCACTGTATGAGCAATTCCATCCGGATTAAGTTGATAGTTGCCATTATCAACACCCGCCGCGGTGTGG
>JBMYPM010000017.1:0-11609 GCA_049600275.1 Porticoccaceae bacterium
GTCGGATCTACATCCACATGAATAATCGTCGCATGGGGGCAGAACTTATCCAGGTCGTTGGTAACACGATCGTCAAAGCGCGCGCCAATGGCGAAAATAACATCCGCATGGTGCATGGCGGTATTGGCTTCAAATGTGCCGTGCATACCCAGCATACCCAGGTACTGACGGTCAGTGCCCGGGTAGCCACCCAGGCCCATCAGGGTATTGGTCACCGGAAAATTCAATTTCTGCGCCAGAGCAGTCAGCTGCTCCGAAGCATTGTCCAGCACCACGCCACCGCCGGCATAGATAACCGGGCGCTTGGCTTCAATAAGGGTTTTAACCGCACGTTTAATCTGCCCGCGGTGACCTTTATCAGTGGGCTGGTAAGAGCGCATCTTAACCTGCTCAGGATAGTTGTAAGGCACCTTGTGGCTGGGATCAGTAACATCTTTCGGGATGTCGACAACAACCGGCCCGGGGCGTCCAGTAGAGGCGATATAGTAAGCCTTGGCAATAGTCTCGGCGATATCTTCAGCGCGAGTCACCAGAAAGCTGTGCTTAACAATAGGACGTGAAACACCGACCATATCAGTTTCCTGGAAGGCATCCTGACCAATCTTGGTCAGCGGAACCTGCCCGGAGATAACCACCAGGGGAATAGAATCCATATAGGCCGTGGCAATACCGGTAATGGCATTGGTTGCACCTGGACCAGAGGTCACCAGGGCAGTACCCACTTCACCGGTAGAGCGCGAGTAGCCATCAGCAGCGTGAACCGCAGCCTGCTCATGGCGAACCAGAATATGATGTACGTCTTCCTGTCGATACAGGGCGTCGTAGATATGCAGTGCAGCACCGCCCGGGTAACCCCAGACATTCTTTATACCTGCATCTTTCAGGGCGCGGATTAAGATTTCACCGCCGGATAAGAGATCCACAATAAGTCCTCACAAATAATGTTATTTGGGACGTTTCGCAGTGGCAATTGGCTGTTACATCAGAAGTGACGCCGCAATTGCGGCAAGTTCCAGTCACACCGGTAAGTGCTTTTTGACTGTAGCTGGCACATTGGATACTAGCGCCTTCGCTCTTGATGACCAGCGGCATGGGTAACGCCAACCTGGTACTTTGTCCAAAATTCTGTAGCAATACGTACAGAATGCGCGCAATTTAACACTTTTTCGCCATTATTCAAAGCTCGCTGTAAAAAATTTCACTAGGCGGTAAATTCTAAAATCTATACTTAAACCAGCAGGAGATATTTTAAGGACAGAATTTAAGGAAAGAGCTTTAAACAGGGAGAGAGTATGAAATCGGCTTTTTTAATAGTTTGCATGGCGGCCACAGCCAGCGCCTCTATGACGGTTAGCGCTGAGAAATACTTTAAGTGGGTCGACCGCAATGGAGTCACTCATTACAGCGAAACCAGGCCTGGGGAAATTCCGGCAACACTGATCAAGATAAAGACAGGCAATACCAGTGCTAAAAAAGCTGCCATCCTATCTGCAGCAGCCGCAACTGTCAGCGACGAAAAATCGCCAGTTTTGGAAGGCCCCCAGCCACCAACAGAACAACAACTGGCCGTTCAACGCAGCAACTGTTCCAAAGCCAGCAGAAAATTGGTCGCCCTGGAAAATGCCGGACGGGTTCGCCAGCTGGATGAGCAGACTGGTGAATACCGCTATTTGCCAAATAAGGAAAAACTCGCAGAAATTTCTAAAATGCGCCGATACTTAAAATCCAACTGTCAGGGCAGATAGTTTGAAATATCAGGTTTAAGGCTTATTACTCTGCGAGCTGGGTGGGGATGGTATTTGTTGAGCGCTCAACTGTATTGTCTTCATTGAGATAGACTAGCTTGGGCTTGTGTTCGGCGGCTTCCTGTTCGGAAAACTGGCCGTAGGTGGCAATAATAATCCTGTCGCCAACCTGGCATTTACGAGCCGCGGCACCGTTTATGGAAATAATGCCCGAACCGGCCTCGGCAACAATAATATAGGTGGTAAAACGCTCGCCATTGCTGACGTTATAGATATCAATCTGCTCAAATTCCCGCATACCCGAGATTTTCAGTAAATCCGCATCAATTGCACAGGAACCGTCATACCAAAGCTCAGCCTGGGTAACCGACGCCATATGTAACTTAGCTTTTAAAAATGTAGATAACACTCACAATCTCCGTCTAAATTTCTTTCAATCCAGTTCAGGATTTAGCAATGGGCTCAAGGGTAATACTCAAATTATCAATCAGTCGTGCCGCATTGGTGTATATGGCACCGAGAATAGTAATTTCAAGATCGTCCTCAGCCGCAGGATCTAATGTTTTGCTGTTTGTAACAGTAATATAGTCCGTTTTAAAACCGGCATCGGCTATTCGCCGGATAGCTGCAGCTTCCAACTGGGTAAAGTTGCGCGCACCGCCCTCAATCTGCTCGGCTACCCACTCCAGGCTGTGCTTGAGCACAGTGACACTGGGACGCTCTTCTTCGGTGATATAGCTGTTTCGGGAACTCATCGCCAAACCATCCGCTTCACGGTGGATGGGGGCAGCGGTAATCTGCACCGGCATACAGAGGTCTTCAGCCATACGGCGAATCACAGCCAGCTGCTGGTAGTCTTTGATACCGAAGATAGCCTCGTCTGGCTGAACTATATTAAACAGCTTGGTGACCACGGTGGTAACCCCTTCGAAATGTCCCGGACGACTGGCGCCACAGAGTACATCGGTCATCGTCGGGCAGATAACGCGACTCTGGGTATCCAGTCCATTGGGGTACATCTCAATATCATCGGGATGAAACAGGTAATCGCAGCCGCTGTCGCGAAGCTTGTCGCAGTCCTGCTGGTAAGTGCGGGGATACTTGTCCCAGTCTTCATTGAGGCCAAACTGCAGGGCATTGACAAAAATAGAGCAGACGACAATATCACAGCTGCTGCGAGCCTGTTTGACCAGCGCCAGATGACCGTCATGGAGATTACCCATAGTGGGTACGAAGCCGATTCGCAGGCCCTTGAGACGTGAAGCTTTAAGCGCATCTCGAAGACCACTGACTGTGTGGAAAACCCGCATTATCAACTATCCTATATACAGAGACTCAAATTAAAAGAGTTAATCTTCGGCGAAATAATCGCCAGCGAGATTTTCGAATCTGGTGTACTTGCCCATAAAAGCCAATCGACAGGTACCGATAGGGCCGTTTCTCTGCTTACCGATAATAATTTCAGCGCTGCCCTTATCCGGGCTGTCCTCGTTGTAGACCTCGTCGCGATAGAGGAACACAATCACATCGGCATCCTGCTCAATAGCACCGGACTCTCGCAGGTCCGAGTTGATCGGCCGCTTGTTGGGTCGCTGCTCAAGATTTCGACTGAGCTGGGATAGCGCAATCATCGGGCATTCATATTCACGAGCAATATTCTTCAGCTCACGGGAAATCTGCGAGATCTCCTGAACACGCCCCTCGCCGGGATTGCTGCCACTCATCAGCTGCAGGTAATCGACCATAATCATGCCCGGCTGGGCCTGCTTGTAGAGGGCCTCCATATCGGCCGGCGTATTGGCGCCGTGCTCCTGGTGCCACTCCTGGCGCAACTGTTCAACTCGCTCACGGGTGAACTGCTTGATTCGATTGCGCATCTCGAGGGGTGTAATA
Source organism: Porticoccaceae bacterium (assembly GCA_049600275.1). Taxonomy (GTDB): domain Bacteria; phylum Pseudomonadota; class Gammaproteobacteria; order Pseudomonadales; family Porticoccaceae; genus HTCC2207. The sequence goes on from JBMYPM010000017.1 coordinate 3,639, forward strand.
CCGGAAGTATCATCGATAAATAATGGACGGTCTTTGAGTCGCTGGGCGGCGCTACTCAGTCGCGGCCAATCATCCTCGGTGAGATTACCCGAGCGCATGCGCGTCTGGTCAATCTTGCCAATCGACGACAGCAGTCGAATAATCAGCTGGCTGGCCGGCATCTCAAGTGAGAAAACCAACACTGGTCGAGCCTGGTTCAGGGTCGCATGCTCAACCATATTCATGGCAAATGCGGTCTTACCCATCGAGGGTCGACCGGCGACAATCACCAGGTCGGAGTGCTGCCATCCAGAGGTCATACCGTCGAGATCTTTAAAGCCGGTACTCAGGCCGGTGATATCGGCGTCGTTTTTAAACAGCTCATCAAGGCGCTCAACGGCCTCTTTAAGCAGGGCGTTTACTTCTTTAAAACCGCCTTTTTTCGGGCGATTTTCAATAATTTCCTGTAGCCGGCTCTCAGCTTCTGCGAGAAGCTTGGAGCTGTCCCAACCCAACGGGTTGTAGCCTTTGCGCACAATATCACTGGCGGCGCCAATCAACTGGCGAACAATTGAGCGCTCGAGAACAATCTGGGTGTAGGCCTGGATATTGGCTGAACTGGGTGTGCTACTGGCGAGGTCGACAAGGTATTCAGCGCCACCAATGCTGGCCAGCTCATTGCTGTTTTGAAGTGACTCACTGAGGGTAATCGGGTCGAAAGGCTGGCCCTCTGCGGCCAGGCTGGTCATCGCGTTAAAGATTAACTGATGATCTGTATTGTAGAAATCGCTGTCGGTGATCACCGAGGCAATTGAATCGAAAGCATCATTTTTCAACATCAAGCCGCCAAGCACGGCCTGCTCCGCCTCTACAGAATGAGGCAGGGGCTGACTAGCGGCGGGCTCTGCAAATAATGCTTCGTTCATCTCTTAAACTACTAACCTGGCTTCTAATCTGACTTTTAAACTGAGTGCGCTGATTTAATTGCTCTAAAGCCTGTATAAAAACCCCTATATAATTCCATAGTGGCAATATACGAAAACGGCACTGCATCTTATTCAGAAGCAGTGCCGTTTTGCAATAAATTTACCCGGATTTGTCGGGGATTTATTCAGCTTCAACAATAACCGTAATGTTTTGGGTAACATCAACGTGTAGCTGGCACTCAACACTGAACTCACCAACAAAACGGATAGGACCCTCTGGCATGTTGATTTCACTCTTGTTGATATCGCCACCAGCTGCGGCAATCGCCTCTTCCAGTTCGCGGACACCCACTGAACCGAACAGCTTGCCCTCTTCACCGGCAATAGCAACGATAGTAATAGCACCCAGGGCCTCGAGCAATTTAGCGCGGCCTTGAGCTTTAACCAGCTTGTCAGCTGCGTTGGCTTCAAGTTCTGCACGGCGCAGTTCGAAAGCAGCAATATTTTCTTCAGTAGCGAAAATAGCTTTGCCCTGTGGGATAAGGTAGTTGCGACCAAAGCCAGCTTTAACATTAGCTCTGTCACCAATACCGCCCAACTTACCGATTTTTTCTAAAAGAATGACTTCCATCTTAATATCCTCGTTTCACACTTGGCTCAAGAGTTGCGATTTTTAAAGGCCGCAAGCCTGGAGCGTAAATTCAATATGCTATCAACCAACCCGAGGCCAATCAGCACAGTACCTGTGGGACCAATAAACAGTAACCCAAAGTACATTAATCCAAGCCAGTGCACGCCCATATTCATCATTTTGACACTTGAGTGAACAACAGCCACACCGGCAATTAACAGCGGCAGTGACATCAGTTCAACCCAGGGCCTGTAAGCAAGGGGCAAAACCACACCAGCAATAACAAAAGCAATCAGGATAACCGCAACCGACTGATCCAATCTAAACTCGTGGAATTCCTTCTGGAATCCTCCGGGATTAAATAACAGCGACTGCCACCATCTCGAAACAAACAGGCCACAGACCGCAGTGGATCCAATTAACCAGGCAAACAAGCCCAGTACAAAGGTTCTATCGGGAGTGAAATCCAACTCACCCGATATTGCCTGCTGTGCACCTATCTCAGCAAAAAACTCTGCGATCGCCACAACCACCAGGTCGACTTCGGCGCTGGCGATAAAGCCAGTGGAGATAGCAGCTATAGCGCTGACTATGCTCGCAATCACCAATGTCCACTGCCAGGATGCGCTGCTGCGCAACACATTGGCAACCGCTGAAACCACTACCAGTACCGCAAGCGGTAACAGGACAATCAGGGGGCTGACATCGCCGGCAAAATAGAGCGCCAGCCAGGGCAACAAAGCCCATAGTGCAACAATCAACCCTTCCGAACTCTCTTTGCGCAGTGACACCAGACCAACTGTTGCCGGACTAACCAATGGCAGCAACCAACCCAATAGAGCCACACCACATGCCTGAGCACGCCCACGCATAATCAGTTCAGCTAGGGCTCGCAAAGTTTTTTACCTCTAATTACTTATGGCTGTCAGTGTAAGGCAGCAATGCAATATAGCGAGCGCGCTTAATAGCTTCTGACAGTTCACGCTGATAGCGTGCTTTGGTTCCGGTGATACGGCTTGGAACAATCTTGCCGCTCTCGGAAACATAGCCTTTCAGCATATCCAAATCTTTGTAGTCGATTTCAGGAGCACCTTCGGCACTGAAACGACAGAATTTTCTACGACGTACAAACTTGGCCATTATTCTTCTCCCTCTTTCGCTTCTGGCTGCTCATCTGCAGCAACTTCTTCAGCCACAGGTGCTTCTTCAGTCGCAGCTGCTTCCTCTGCCGCAGGCGCTTCAGCTGCTGCAGCTTTAGCTGCGGCTTCCTCAGCGGCTTTAGCCTCATCGGCCTTCTGCTTGGCAGCAGCGCGACGCTCACGGGCTTCTTTATCAGCCTTGTCAGCATTCTCTGCCTTCATAATCGGGGACTCGGCAGTGATAGCCTCATCGCGACGAATAACCAGGCTGCGCAGAACCGCGTCGTTGTAACGGAAAGTAGAATTAAGCTCGTCGAGGGCATCCTGACCACATTCGACGTTCATCAGAATGTAGTGAGCTTTGTGAATTTTGTTGATTGGATATGCCAATTGACGGCGACCCCAATCTTCCATACGGTGGATCTTACCTTTGTCGGCTTCGATAGAAGCGGAATAACGCTCGATCATACCGGGGACTTGCTCGCTCTGGTCCGGGTGGACTAGAAATACGATTTCATAGTGACGCATTGTATCTCCTCGTGGATTAAAAGCTTCCCACTGACGGCATCAGGCCGCTGTGGTGAAGCAAGGAGTGCCCGAACTTATGTCCGGACGCTGTAAGGCGCGCTATTGTAGTGAGTTGCCCTGCCCGTTGCAACCGACATTTTCAGGGCGATTTAATGGGATTTTTCGGCGCGGTTAATGGACTCTTCATCCACTGTATCGGACACCACATCGGAGTAGCGGCCAAGGGTAAGAATGGAAATCACATTGGTGCGCGGACGACTGAGGGTTGCAGTGATCGCCATCTCCTCAAATGCCACGACAATATGAAAAATAATCACCGCCTGAAAGAAAAGATCCCAGCCCAGCAGGGTCAGGGAGTAAAAAGCCGGCGCCATTAGCACTGCGGCAGTCTTGGCGCCCAGTGTATGGTAGCTGGGGTACTCGCCAAATTTTTTTAATGCATGGAGTACCGGCACCACAAAAGAGAGCGTGGCTGCCACCAAAAACCACAGCTGCTCGGCAAACAGTGTCGGCCAGATCCAGTAGAGACCAAGGATCATCGCGCCATAGGTCAGCACATCACCCCAGCTATCCAGTTTGGCCCCCAGCTCGGTGGTCTGATTTAATTTTCGCGCAAGATAGCCATCAAATGCATCGCTGAGCAGCGAGACCGCGAGAACCAGCAGAAATGCCTGGGCTTTAGCTGCCAGTGCCAGGCCGATCAGGACCGGAACCAGCATCAGCCTTGTCATACTCAACAGGTTGGGTATTGAGTATATTTTTTCTTTTATCACATCCATTGCCATCCCTCTCCCAATAGAACCTATACTAACATTTCAGTCTATTTCCACCATTTAACTTAGCACAGTTGGGATTAGCATAGCTGAAAAACAGGCTAAATTTAACAGCGAGCAAAAAACTCACAACAGGATCACTGACAGTTGATCAACGTCAAGCGCGTCGCTGGCGAACAATTTCAAATAGACAGATACCTGTAGCCACAGACACATTTAAACTGCTCACCTCTCCCGCCATCGGCAGCTTGGCCAAATAATCACACTGCTTGCGCGTCAACTGGCGAATACCCTTGCCCTCAGCACCCATGACCAGAACCATCGGCCCGGTCAGGTCTATATCGTAGATAAACTGCTCCGCCTCACCTGCCGCACCAACCACCCAGGCGCCCTGCTGCTGAAGCTTGTCCAATGTTCTGGCCAGGTTAGTCACCATGACCAGGGGAACGCTTTCGGCAGCACCGCAGGCAACTTTTTGCACCACAGGCGTCAGGCCCACGGAGTTATCTTTGGGCACAATCACCGCATGCACACCGGCACCATCTGCAGAGCGCAGGCAGGCCCCGAGATTGTGGGGATCGGTTACACCATCGAGAACCAGGAACAGTCCCTCGCCAGCCTTTTCCTCTGCCAGCTTCAGCAGATACTTCTCATCATAAGTCTGGCCCGACTCACAGAGCGCAATAACCCCCTGGTGACGACCCTCGACCCTGTCATCGAGATTCTTAACCGTTGCCCACTGCAATGTCACGCCGTGCTGCTCTGCAAGCTTATGAATCTTTTGCAGCCGGTCATCTTGCCGCCCGCGCTGCACATGCAACTCCACAACTCGCTGGGGTGCTGACTTAAGCATGGTCTGAACAGCATGTATGCCGTAAATCCAATCCACTGAATTCTCCCGATGGCTTTTCTATTGATTGCGCATTGTACTGGCTTTCGGCAAAATTCGAAGATGAATCCCACAGATAGCCGATAATTTATGACCGACGCTCAATCACTACCCACTGCCAACCTGCTGCGAAGAATTGCCGCACTGATCTACGATGCCTTTTTACTCTTTGCCATCACTCTCGCCTACGGGCTATTGCTGCTGCTTATAAAAGTCATATTCAACGGCACCCAGGGGCTGGAGGAAGTTCAGCCCGGCCCGATTCTGCAGTGGTTGAGTTTTATCGGCTGGCTGCTGGCACTCGGCAGCTACTACTTTATATGCTGGCGCAAGCAGGGCCAGACTCTGGGGATGAAATCCTGGCGACTTAGATTACAGCAAGCCGACGGCTCGCCGGCCACTCCTGAGCAGTGCATTAAGCGCAGCATTCTGGCAACAGTGTCCCTGGGGGCACTGGGCATAGGCTATCTCTGGTGCCTGGTGCCACCAGCCAAAGCCTGCCTGCATGATATTTACAGCGGCACTGAAGTCGTTCTATTACCGCCGTCAAAATAACCTCGCTGGTATAAGCAAGGGAGAGGAGCAGCCATTATGAGTAACCTGAAGGATAAACTTGTGCTGGCAATGGACCAGGGCACCACCTCATCGCGGGCCATTCTCTTTGACAGCAACTATGCCATTGTCGAACAGGCCCAGTGCGAATTTGAACAGCACTTTCCCAACTCCGGCTGGGTTGAGCACAATGCCATGGATATTTGGCAAACCAGCCTGGATACAGCCAGGCAGGCAATTGCCGAAGCCGGTGTAAGTGCAGATCAAATTGCCGGCATCGGTATTACCAACCAGCGCGAAACCACGGTTATCTGGGATCGCCAGACTGGCGAGCCAATCCACAACGCCATTGTCTGGCAGGACCGGCGCACCGCAGATCTCTGCGACAAACTTAAAGCAGAAGGCCTGGAGCCCATGGTCAGCAGCAAAACCGGCCTGCTTCTGGATCCCTATTTTTCAGCGACAAAAATTGCCTGGCTACTGGACAATACCAGTGGTGCAAGGGCACGGGCCGAGCGCGGCGAACTGGCTTTCGGCACCATGGACAGTTGGCTGCTGTGGAACCTGACCCATGGAAAATCCCACGCCACCGATGCCACCAATGCCTCGCGCACCATGCTCTACAATATCCATAGCGGCGAATGGGACAGCGAGCTATTGGCACTTTTCAATATTCCCCAATCACTGCTACCTGAAGTTAAAGACTGTGCAGCGGACTTTGGCAGCACAGATCTATTTGGCGATCCAATTGCCATCCTGGGCATGGCCGGCGACCAGCATGCGGCCACTATGGGACAGGCTTGTTTTGAAAAAGGCATGCTTAAATCCACCTACGGTACAGGTTGTTTTGCACTCTTAAATACAGGGGAAACCGCCGTTACCTCAAGCAATAGACTGCTTACCACCATCGCCTATCAGCTGGATGGCAAAGCCACCTATGCCCTTGAGGGATCAATCTTTATTGCCGGCGCGGCGGTTCAATGGTTGCGCGATGGTCTTGGTATTATCGACTCCGCCAGGCAATCCGGTGAACTGGCCGCCCGGGCAGATGAAAATCAACATGTCTATATGATCCCAGCCTTTACCGGCCTCGGCGCTCCCTGGTGGGACCCCGAAGCCCGCGGCGCACTGATTGGTTTAACTCGCGGCAGCGGCCCCGCAGAAATCTCCCGTGCAGCACTGGAATCAGTCTGTTACCAGACTTTGGATCTGCTCAATGCCATGCACAGAGACTGGCAGCAAGAGGCTGAAACTGTACTTCGAGTGGATGGTGGCATGGTGGCCAGCGATTGGACCATGCAGCGGCTTGCGGATATTTTGCAGGCGCCAATAGATCGTCCCGTAATTGCCGAAACTACCGCACTGGGTGCCGCCTGGCTGGCGGGATCAAGAGCCGGGGTATGGCCAGATCAGCAGGGGTTTGCCGATAGCTGGCGCCTGGACAGGCATTTTGATCCGCAGATGCCAGAGCATCAGCGCAATCAAAAAGTCTCTGGGTGGAATGATGCTATTCAGCGAGTGCTTGTTAAATAGACGGATAACAGCACAAAGGCGTTAGAGATTACATTTCAGGCGCCTGGGATTGGCTTCTACTCGCTTCCTTTCCGGCCTTTTTCTCCGCCCTACGTCGCTCAGTGGCCTCTTGGGCAGCATTGCCAATATGCTCTTCACCGCGCTCCCTGGCGAGCTTTATCTGCTTTTGACGCTCGGCAAAGCGCTGCTTCTGCTCATCATCTAAGGTGCCATAACAATGGTGGCAGGAGAGACCCTCCTGGTAGTGTTTATGCTGTTTCTCCTGCTCGGTAATCGGCATACGGCAGGCATGGCATTGATCGTAGGAACCCCTCTTCAGGTCATGATCGACAGCGACCCGATTATCGAACACAAAGCACTCACCAGACCAGAGAGTCTGGTCTTTAGGCACTTCCTCCAAATATTTGAGAATACCGCCCTCGAGATGATAGACCTCATCGAAGCCCTGCTCTTTCATATAGGCCGTGGACTTTTCACAGCGGATACCACCGGTGCAGAACATGGCAACTTTCTTATGCTTGTCGGGATCGAGATTGTCTTTTGCCCAGCCGGGAAATTCACGGAAGGTCTTGGTCTTGGGATCCACGGCATTTTTAAAGGTGCCAATTTCCACCTCATAGTCATTGCGGGTATCCACCAGCACAACATCCGGATCCGAGATCAGCGCATTCCAGTCCTCCGGCTTTACATAGGTGCCGACCACCTGTTTTGGATCTATACCCTCAACACCCATGGTGACAATTTCCTTTTTAAGCTTGACCTTGGTGCGATAAAAGGGAATTTCACTGTGGTAGGACTCTTTGGTATCTATATTCTCCAGGCCAGGCTGCTGGGCAAGCCAGGCCAACAGACTATCAATGCCCTCCCTGGTGCTCGAGACAGTGCCATTAATCCCCTCTCGCGCCAACAGCAATGTGCCAAACACATTGTTATCCAGCATGTGCTCTAACAGCGGCTCACGCAGGGCGGCATAATCTGGCAATGTGACAAACTTGTAGAGCGCACAGGAGATATATTGATC
>JBMYPM010000018.1:0-11059 GCA_049600275.1 Porticoccaceae bacterium
CGGCTTGTGGATTTTGCTCCAGCGCCAGGCAGTGGCCAGCGCCGCGTGACAGTGCCTCAAAACAGAGGGCGCCGGAACCGCAGAACAGATCCAGGCAGCGAGCACCATTGATATCTGGCGTTAGCCAGTTGAACAGGGTCTCGCGAATACGATCACCGGTGGGGCGCAGGCCGGGAATATCGGCAAAGCCCAGCAGACGGCTGCGCCATTTGCCGGCAATAATTCTTATTTGCTGTTTGCCCGCCAAAGGGGACTCCTTTTTAGTGATTTTTAAGCACTTTTTAAAAGCCTGGGATGGTAGGATACACCAGAATATAATCACATTTAAAAATGAGCATAAATGGACTCGAATTCAATCGACAATCAGCCCCCGGAAAAGAAAAAACGCAGCTTCCTGGATCGCTTTAAGCGCGACAAGCCTGCGCAGCCAGAACTGACGCCGGCGGAGGACAGCAGCCTGCGAGCTAAAATGCAGCGCGCACTGTCGCGCACCAGTCGCGGCCTGGGTGATTTGTTTCTCGGAGCCAAAACCATTGATGAGGATATCTTCGACGAGCTTGAGATATTGCTGCTGATGGCCGATGTGGGTATTGAAGCGACCACGCAGATTATTGCCGAACTCACCGAGCGTTCAAGCCGGGCAGCCCTTAAAGATGGCGCTGCACTCCAGGCGGCGCTGCACGAAATACTCCTCGAAAAGCTCGCCTGTTGCGAACAGCAAATGGAGCCGACAGCTAATGACGGGCCATTTGTAATTTTAGTGGTCGGTGTCAATGGTGTTGGCAAGACCACCACGATTGGCAAGCTGGCGCGACGCTTTCAGCAGCAGGGCAAGTCAGTCATGCTGGCCGCAGGCGATACCTTCAGGGCTGCCGCCGTCGAACAGCTCCAGGTCTGGGGAGAGCGCAACCAGGTCGCTGTCGTTGCACAGCATACAGGTGCCGATAGCGCCTCGGTTATCTTCGATGCTATTGAGTCAGCGCGAGCCAAAAATATAGATGTAATTCTCGCCGATACCGCGGGTCGCTTGCACAATAAAAGCAACCTGATGGAAGAGTTGAAAAAGGTGCGCAGGGTTGCCAGCAAACTCGATGAGCGCGCACCCCATGAAGTGCTCCTGGTGCTCGACGCAGGTACCGGCCAGAATGCCGTGGCCCAGATGAATGAGTTTCATGCGACTGCCGGTGTAACGGGCATAGCACTGACCAAACTGGATGGCACCGCAAAGGGCGGGGTTATCTTTGCGCTGGCCGAGAAGTTTTCTGTACCCATTCGCTTTATTGGTGTGGGTGAAGGGCAGGATGACCTGCAGCCATTTATTGCAGAGGATTTTGTTTCAGCGCTGCTGGACTCAGGCCCGGAAATCAATCAGGGTAATTAACCATTTATGATACGTTTCGATAATCTCAGTAAACGCTACACCGGTGGTCTCGAAGCGCTGCGCAATGTCAGCTTCGAAATGGACAGCGGTGAAATGGCCTTTCTGACCGGGCACTCCGGTGCGGGAAAGAGTACGCTGCTTAAACTGTTAATGCTTATCGAGCGCCCAACCGCCGGCAGCCTGCTGATCAATGGCAAAAACCTCAACCGCCTATCCAAGTCGAGAATTCCCTTTTATCGACGCCAACTCGGCGTGGTCTTCCAAAACCACCAACTGCTGTTTGATCGATCGGTATTTGAAAATGTCGCCCTGCCGCTGCAAGTTTCTGGCTACACCCCCGGCGAGATTGGCCGCCGGGTTCGCGCAGCACTGGATGGTGTCGGCCTGCTCGACAGGGAAAAACACAACCCTATCGAACTCTCTGGCGGTGAGCAGCAGCGAGTCGGTATAGCCCGGGCAGTGGTGCATAAGCCGAAAATTCTCCTGGCCGATGAGCCGACAGGCAACCTCGACCCCCAGCTATCCGCAGAAATTATGGCGCTGTTTAAACGTTTCCGGGATGTGGGGGTCACTGTCCTGATTGCCACCCACGATATAGACCTAATCAATAAAATGAACCTGCGTATTATGCGTCTCAACCAGGGCGAGCTGGAACTGGATGGAGTGGCCTGTGGCAGCGACTAAAAAATCCCGCGACGCTCAACAGTCTCAGCATTCTAAACGGGGCGCCCGAGGCAGTTCGGTCAGCCTTATGGACAGGTGGCGCGGCTACAAATATCACCACCGAACCACTCTGCAGGGCAGCTTTGCCAAGATGTTGCGTGAGCCACTGCAGACATTTTTGACCGTAGTGGTTATCGCCATCGCCCTAACCCTGCCCACAGCGCTGTATATCAGTGTCGAGAATATCCGCCAGCTAAGTGGCGGCGTTGAATCATCGGCACAGATGACAGTATTTGTTAAAAAAGGCGCGCGAACCGATGCAGTTGAAAAGCTTGGCGAGCAGTTGGGCAAGTTGCCCGGTGTCGCCGCAGTCAGCTATATATCCGCCGAATCGGCACTGGAAGAGTTTAATGCGCTGTCCGGTTTTGGCTCGGCGCTGCAATACCTGGATGAAAATCCGCTACCAGAGGCCTTTCTGGTCCAACCGCTGCTGTTAAATGATTCTGCCAAGCTGGTTGATGAGATTCGCCAGATAGCCCTGGTTGAGGATGTGCAGCTGGATATGGCCTGGTTACGCAGGCTCGATACGCTGCTCGATGTGGGCAGAAAGTTAGTGCTCGCACTCGGCGCAGCCTTGGTAATTGGTGTAATTCTGGTTGTGGGAAATACCATACGACTGGCGATTCAGAGTCGCCGGGATGAAATTGTTATTGTTAAGCTGGTTGGCGGCACTGACGCCTATGTGCGCAGGCCATTTTTGTATAGCGGAATGCTATTTGGCTTTTTTGGCGCCTTTATTGCCGCATTGATGCTGATTGGCCTGGGCCTCTGGCTGGAACCATCGGTTAATAAACTGGCAGCTCTCTACCAGAGTCAGTTCAGGCTGTCTGGCCTGGGTGTCGTCGGATTTTTCGCGTTGCTGGGAATTGGCGGGGCTGTCGGGTTGGCCGGCGCCTGGATCTCTGTTGGCCAGCATATGCGTGACATCAAGCCGCGCTAAACTGTCCTATACTCTTTTTACGTCAGCCCTTAGATTAGCCCATGGTTACAATTTCCAGAATACCTGGCTAGTGATACACAGTTGGCACAGCGGCGTATATTCATATGTGTATCTAGCTGCAGAGCAGTGAAACAGGCCTTTTAGGGGTATCTTGAGGGTATTTTTAAGGGCTAGGAACAGCCGGCCAATTAATGATAGAATTGTCGACCGACTACTAAAAAGAGCGTTTTATGAGCAAAGCCCTTCAAACTATGGAGTGGATGGCACCCGGCGGCAACCTGAATGCGTACATTCAGGGCACTGCGACCGTGCCTATGCTAACCATCGATGAAGAGCGCGCCCTGGGTGAAGCCCTCTACTACGAGGAAGACCTCGACGCTGCGCGTCGTATGGTTATGGCTCATCTGCGCTTTGTGGTGCATATCGCCCGTTCCTACAATGGTTATGGCCTGCCCCTGGCAGATCTTATCCAAGAGGGTAATGTCGGCCTGATGAAGGCGGTTCGTCGCTTTAACCCTGAAAAAGGTGTGCGCCTGGTCTCCTTTGCCGTGCACTGGATCAAGGCTGAAATCCACGAATTTATCCTGCGCAACTGGCGTATTGTAAAAATTGCCACCACCAAGGCACAGCGCAAGCTGTTCTTTAACCTGCGCAGCGCGAAAAAACAGCTTCAGTGGTTGACCGCAGACGAAGCCCAGGCAGTTGCTGAAGACCTCGGCGTTCAGGTCAAAGATGTAATGGATATGGAAATGCGCCTTACCGCGCGGGATTCAGCCTTTGACGCACCCAGCGACGATGACGATGACAACACTTCCTATGCGCCGGTCTACTTCCTTGAAGACAAGAGCGCCGATCCGGCAGAGCTCGCTGAAAATGACGACTGGGAAGGCGACAGCAATGCCCGCCTGGCGGAGGCGGTCAACAATCTCGATGACCGCAGCCGGGATATCCTCAGCCGCCGCTGGTTAAATGACCAGAAGGCGACACTGCACGAACTGGCCGCCGAGTACGGTGTTTCCGCTGAGCGAATCCGCCAGCTGGAAAAGAACGCGATGAAAAAAATGCGCGGGTTAATGGAAGCCTAAGGCAAATTTAAACGAGATCAAAAGCCGCTCATTGCGGCTTTTTTATTGCTATGAATAAACTGCTCTGGATCAAAATAACCGCCGTCTGCGGCGCTCTGGCGGTGTCGCTGGGTGCCTTTGCCGCCCACGGCCTAAAGCCTCACCTCTCCCCAGCGCTGATGCAGACCTACCAGACCGCAGTTCAGTACCATTTTATTCATACCCTGGCACTGCTGGCGATTATCAACCTGCCCCTCAGTGAACGCCTGCGGCAGTGGGTCGCGCGGTGCTTTCTGCTGGGTATAATTCTCTTCTCCGGTTCCCTTTACACCCTTGCCCTGACCGGCATTGGCGCAATTGGAATACTGACCCCACTTGGCGGCTGTGCATTTATCGGCGGCTGGCTATTATTGATCACTGCAAAAAGCCCAGGAAATAATGGAAATTAAACCCGAATACCGCAAGAAATCGATCCGCAGCTATGTGGTTCGCGCCGGCCGCATGACTGAAGGGCAGCGCAATGCCTTTGAGACCAGCTGGCCGTTTTATGGTTTGAAATTAGATGATGGCCAAATTGATGCCGAGAAAATTTTTGGTCGCGTGGCACCGCTGGTGGTCGAGATAGGTTTTGGTATGGGTGATTCGCTGTTGGAGATGGTCAGCGCCGAACCCGATAAGGACTTTATCGGTATAGAGGTTCACCCCCCGGGCGTAGGCCGGCTGATTAACAGCGCCAGGCTGGAGGAATTGCCAAACTTGCGAGTCTATCTCGCCGATGCCAATGATGTACTCAATGAATGTATTCCAGCAGATAGCATCCATCGCCTGCAGCTCTATTTCCCCGATCCCTGGCATAAAAAGAAACACAACAAGCGGCGTATAGTGCAGCCGGAATTTATTCAGTTGATTCGCCAGAAACTTGAGCCCCATGGCATTATGCATATGGCCACAGACTGGGAGCACTATGCAGAGCAGATGCTTGAAGTGATGGAAGAAGCCCCGGGCTTTAAAAATTGTATTGGCCAGCAGCAGTATGCAGAACGCCCGGAATACAGGCCCCTGACCAAATTTGAAAAACGCGGGGAGCGCCTCGGGCACGGTGTTTGGGATTTGCTCTTCAGTAAGATTGAGTAGTCGATCCGCGCTGGGAAATAGCTTAAACTTCAGGCATCCATATTTATCCATCCACAGTAGTTGAAATAAAATTCGCGGCTTATCGGTCGCATTCATTATTAAGGAACAGAGTATGAAGATCGTAAAAATATTACCCATGGCCATGCTTTTCACCCTGGCTTCTTGCGAGCAACCAGCTGATACAGCCACAGAAGCTGCTGCAACTCCGGATCTCAGCACCCTGGAGCAGAGAGTAAGCTACCTGATGGGCATGCAGAATGCTGCGAGTACAGCGCCTGTTGAGCTCGACAAAGCAGCCTATGACTATGGTTTCTCCGATGGCCTGGCAGGCAACCAGCCAGCCATCAGTGAAGAAGTTATCGCCGAAACTGTTGCCGAATTCCAGGCGCAAATGACCGCCAAACAGGAAGAGCAGCAGAAGCAGGCCGCTGAATCAATGGCAATAGCTGGGGAAGCCAACCTTAAAGAGGGCACAGAATTTCTCGCCGCCAATGGCGCAAAAGAGGGCGTAGTAACCACCGAGAGTGGCTTGCAGTACAAGGTTATCACTGCCGGCAGTGGCGCTCTCCCAACGGTTGATAGTGTTGTCGAGGTTCACTATGCCGGCCGTCTGCTAGACGGCACAGAGTTTGACAGCTCCATCAAGCGCGGCGTACCAGCGCAGTTTGGGGTTACCCAGGTGATTGCCGGTTGGACGGAAGCATTGCAGCTGATGTCAGAGGGCTCCAAGTGGGAGCTGTATATCCCCGCTGACCTGGCCTATGGCCCAGGCGGAACAGGCCCAATAGGACCCAACCAGACACTGATCTTTGAAGTAGAGCTGTTAAAAGCCAATATCAGTGCTGAAGCCCAGTAAGCATTGGCTTCTGCCAGGCATTAGCCAAATAAAAAAAGCCCCGACTTGTCGGGGCTTTTTTTATCTGTTGATTTTAAGCTGCTGCAATCAGGCTGGCGCCGCAGACTGCTCAAGCTGGTAGAGGTGTGTGTTGTGCAGTACCTCAATCATTTTATCCTCGCATTCAAATCGCATTTCCAGCGCTTCACCCACGGTTGAGAGATCCACAGACAGGCTGTCGAGATCATCAGTTTCGAGGTATTTATCGTTGAAATCGAGAACAGCTTCGGTTGATGGCTGGATTTTATCCATTAAGTCGACACCAACTCTCAGGCCGTCTTTATCGCTAAAAGCCTGGGCTTCTTTGACCAGCTCCTCGTAGACTTCAAAATGCCCGACGGAGACGTAATCTACCATTACCTCGCAAAAGTCTTTGAGTTTTTCCCCGTGGCTTTTATTAGCACCGTCGAAGTCGTGGACTTCAATCAGGTCACAGTACTTAACCAGCAGCTCGCGGCGTTCATCTAGCCAGCGGTCGACGATATCGCTGACACCGCCCCAGTGTAACTTTAATTTTTGCAGATCTTCTAACATGCGTTCCTAGCCTCATCACTCCCTAATGGATATCCAGTTTACTTCCTTTTAGCGTCAAGAATAAATACTCAGGCAAAGAAAAATCTGACCGACCGGACTCAAAAGGGCCAAATTATGGCCCTGGATGCTGAAAACCCTGGGTAAATTACTTGCGCAAGAGCTGGAAAACAGCCACAGCAGCAAAGCCGATAAAGCTCAGCAGTACCCATCCGGGCATGCTCAGGCCCAGCATTTGCCACTGAACTTCCGCACAGTTGCCATCGCCGCGCAGCAGCATGGAAATCGCCTCAGATGCAGAGAAGGCATCGAACAGGTAATCAACCGGCGGCCCACAGGTGGGAACCTTGTCTTCCGGCAGGTTTTGCAGCCACAGCTGTTTAACCGAGAAGTAACCGCCAATAGTGGCAGTTAAAGCAACCAGGGACGCATAGATTTTTTGCCCCTTGGCGAGAGGGTTATGCAGTGCTGAAATAAGGAAAATTACTCCCACAGCAATTACAAACACCCGCTGGGTAATACACAGGTAGCAGGGTTCGAGGCCAAGGTAATTCTGGAAGTAGAGTACCGCAATGGCGATAAGGGCGGCACAGGCGCCGGCCATCAATAGGTTAATTGTTCGGTTATCAGGCAGATTCAAGGTTTGCTCCCAATGTTTAGCCTAGGTTACCAGGCTGTCGCGGTGGTAGTAGGCGGTGAGGAAGTCATCAAAAGAGAGAGTCTCCGACGCTTCAATTTGTTGTTGTTCTAATTGTGATTGTGCCGCTAACTGACGGTATTTTTCAATCACCTGGGGTGCCAGTTTTTGGCTGCGAAAATACTCGCGGTGCTCAACTGCCTTGCGCATCGCCATGCGGTAATAGGTTTCGTTATGCTCCTGCATCTCGTTGAGCAGCATAGCCGCTGGTGTCAGGCTGTTATTTTGCAAACGTTCAACCATCCTGGCAAGAGTCGCCTGATACTTGTCGCTGCTATTGGCCCTGTCGAGCAGTGCCGCCACCGGCTGCATTTCAGCCACCAGAGACAATCCCCAATCGACCAATTTGCGCTGCTCGTCACCGTCGACAAGCTCAAGCTCGGGATTCCGGCCATCAGCAACTGTACGGCGCTGATTCTCAGTGATCTGTTGATATTCATTGTTATTGGTTTTAGGGCTTTCTTTAAGCAGGCAGAACAGCAAAAAAGTATCCAGAAAGCGAATGGTCTCTCTGTCGATTCCGCAGGCGGCCAGCGGGTTTAAATCCACGCAGCGCACCTCTATATACTCAACCCCTTTATTTTGCAGTGCTTCAATTGGCGTTTCGCCAGAGGCCGCCGTACGCTTTGGTCGAATTGGGCTGTAGAACTCATTTTCAATTTGCAGCAGGTTTGTTGTCAGCTGCTTATAGTTACCCTGACTGTCCTTTAATCCCAAATTCTCATAGGGCTTATAAGGCGTTTCGAGCGCACCCTTAAGGGTTTTAGTGTACTGGGCAATATCGTTATAACAGATAATCAGCGAACTTTGGGCATCACTCTGGTAGCCCAAATTACCCATCCGCAGTGAGGTGGCATAGGGCTTGTGCAAGCTGTGGCTGTCATTGCCGACAGCTACCAGGTCGTGTTCGCGGTTGCGGACAAAGCTTTTGCACACCGCGGGGGCGGCGCCAAACAGGTACAGCAGCAGCCAGAAATAGCGGCGGAAATTGCGAATTAACGCGAAGTAACCTTCAGTTTTATAATCCTTAAGGGGCTGCTGATTGCCCTCATCGGCCTGCAGAACCTGCCAGAGCTTATCGGGGATAGAAAAATTATAGTGAATGCCGGCAATGGTCTGCATCAGGCGCCCGTATCGCTCCCCCAGGCCCAGACGATAGACAGTTTTCATCCGGCCAATATTGGATGTGCCGTACTCGCCCACCGGGATGCTGCTGTCTTCACCCAGCTGGCATGGCATGCTGTTTACCCAGAGAAGCTCATCGCCAATATTCTCATAGGTATAGCGGTGGATCTCTTCCAGTTCATTGAGCACCTGGTCCATTGATGCCGAGGGGGCAGTGATAAATTCCAGCAAAGCCTCAGAGTAATCGGTGGTGATCGAAGGGTGAGTCAAGGCCGAACCCAGAGCTTCGGGATGTGCGGTTTTGGCTAAATGGCCGCTGGCCTCAACACGCAGGCTCTCTTTTTCGATACCGCGGACAATATGACTGAGCAGGGATGACTTTTTGGCGTCGGCCAGGAGGGCAAGGCGGGCTTCAAGAGACAATCGAACGCTCCCGATCAGGCTGCGTCAGATTGAATATTATTGGCAGAGGCAGAATTAGAAGCAGGGGCGGTAGCGGCTGCAGACTCTAAAAGCATGATCGGACGTCCTTTTTTATCGGCTTCACACTCGACAATCTGCGCGCGCAGATTGATATCTTTTGCATTGAGTTCTATCAGTTGATTAAGGGCAATATCACGGTGTTCTGTGTTAAAAACCTGGTTCGCATCTGTGCCGTCCAGCCACTCGAGATCCTTGCCCAAAATGCTTTTATCATGATTTTTTATAATGTAGATTTTCATGCCAATCCCGTGACAGTTAGCTATATTTGCGGCACAGTGTAACTTATATCTGTAACTGTTCAAAAGGGAAAAACATGATTAAAACTGCACTTGTACCCATAGCTGAGGGCAGCGAAGAACTTGAAGCGGTGACAATTATTGATGTACTGCGCAGAGCCGGTGTAGAGGTGACTGTGGCCAGCGCCAATGAGGGCAAAAAATTGCAAATTAGCGGCGCAAATGGCACCTGTATTGTCGCCGATAAAATGTTGGATAGCTGTGCTGAAAACACCTACGACCTGATTGCTGTGCCCGGGGGAATCCCCGGATCAGAACATCTTGCCGAACATTCGGTACTCGACAGCCTGCTGCGCAAGCAGGCTGACCAGGGCAAGCTGATCGGCGCGATCTGCGCCGCCCCGGCACTGGTTCTGGCCAGCAAAGGCCTGCTGCGCGATAAAACAGCAACCTGCTATCCCAGCTTCCAGCAAAGCCTTGAGGCAAAGGAAGTCGATGGCGAGGCGAGAGTAGTGGTTGATGGCAACTATATCACCAGCCAGGGCCCGGGAACCGCGCTGGATTTTGCCCTGCAACTGGTCGAGCAGCTCTGTGGTGTGGTTAAGCGCGAAGAGGTCGGCGCACCTATGGTACTGACCACCTCGGCCACGGCCTACTACTAGCTAGATACGCCAGGTATGGCGATAGTTGCCCTGGCATTCAGGTTTATGCCAGGGCGTTGGAGCTGCACTGTTTGGCAGGGGTTAGCCGCGCTCTTTGCTGATGTAGTCGCCGCTGGCGTATTCGTCGCGATCAGAGACCTCATAAAAGACCGCCTCATCCAGCATCCCCTCGCTTTTAGCCACTACCGACGTCACCGTGCTGTCACCAGTAATATTCACCACCGTGCGCATCATATCCAGCAGGCGGTCAACGCCAATAATCAGGCCGATACCCTCAACCGGCAGTCCCACCTGCTGCAACACCATCGACAGCATAATCAGGCCAACGCCGGGCACGCCCGCAGTGCCGATCGACGCCAGGGTTGCAGTGGCAATCACCGCCAGATACTCGGTTAGGCCCAGGTCCAGGCCGTAGGCCTGGGCAATAAATACCGTTGCCACACCCTGCATAATTGCCGTGCCATCCATATTGATAGTGGCACCCAGGGGCACAGTAAATGAAGCCACAGAGTTATCCACGCCAACCCGCTTTTCCATCACATTCATGGTCACCGGCATAGTTGCATTACTCGACGATGTACTAAAGGCAAATAGCATTGCCGGGCGTATATTCTTAATCAGGGTCAGCGGATTGAGGCGGGTGAACAGGCTGAAAATACTGGTATAAACCGCCCCGGCGTGAATAAGCAGCACCAGGGTGACGGTCATAAAGTACAGCGCCAGGTTATAGATCGCCGCAAACCCCTCCTCGGTAAACAGCTTGGCCAGCAGGCAGAAAACCCCAAAGGGTGCGAGGTGCATAAGAATAGTCACCATACGCATAATTACATCGTTAAAATCCTGGAATACCGCGAGAATTCCCTGGCCAGACTTGCCCGCCTGGGTAATTGCAACACCCACCAGAATTGAAAAGACAATTATCTGCAGCATATTGCCATCCGACATTGCCTTGATCGGGTTAGTCGGGAAAATACCGATTAACACATCCTTGAAAGAGGGCGGTATGGGCGCGCTAAACGAAGCCACCGCCGCGGTATCTATGCCGACACCGGGATTGATAATATTGGCAAATGACAGCGCCAGGGTAATCGCGATGGCCGTGGTCAGCAGATACAGCGCCAGGGTTTTAAAGGCGATACGCCCCATCTTGATATTTTCACCCATCGCCGACGAACCGCAGACCAGCGA
>JBMYPM010000018.1:11069-11280 GCA_049600275.1 Porticoccaceae bacterium
AAATACCAGAGGCACCACCAACAGCTTTAGCGAGGCAATAAAGATACGCCCAACCACATCAAAGATATATTCCACCAGCCAAGCCGTCAGCGGCCCAGAATCGCTGCCCGCATTAATAGCATTGAGAACCAGGCCGACTACAACCCCGAGCACCATGCCGAGAATAATTTTTGATGACAGCGTCATAATGAAGTCCTTATTTTTATAATTG
>JBMYPM010000019.1:0-11269 GCA_049600275.1 Porticoccaceae bacterium
TATTAAAGGCTGGTGTTAGTGGCGAGCTCGCCTCGAAGCGAATTCGGCAGCGCTTCGGTAATAAGGACATTGACGAATTGGCCAATCAGGCTGTGGTCACTGCTGCGGAAATTTACCACGCGGTTGTTTTCAGTACGCCCCTGCAACTGCCCTGGATCTTTCTTTGAAATACCGCTTACCAGCAGGGTCTCTTGCTTCCCAACCATGCGCCGGCTTATTTCGGCGGCATTCTGGCTGATGCGGTCTTGAAGTATTTTAAGGCGCTGTTTTTTTACTGCTTCCGGCGTGTTGTCCGGCAAGTCTGCGGCCGGTGTTCCCGGCCTGGCGCTGTAGATAAAGCTAAATGAGGTATCAAAGCCTATATCGTTAATCAGTTTCATGGTTGCAGCAAAGTCATCTTCGCTCTCATTGGGGAAGCCGATAATAAAATCCGAGGAGATACTGATATCCGGCCTGATTTCGCGCAGTCGGCGGATCTTTGATTTGTATTCGATAGCCGTATGGCCGCGTTTCATCGCCATCAGGATTCGATCAGAGCCGCTCTGTACCGGCAGGTGCAGGTGGCTGACCAGCTCTGGAATCTGTGCGTAAGCTTCAATAAGGGCGTCGGAAAACTCTACCGGATGAGATGTAGTGTAGCGAATCCTGTCGATGCCATCGATCCCTGCCACATAGGGCAGCAGCTCGGCAAAATCGCAGATCGTACCGTCGGGCATATCGCCGCGATAGGCATTTACATTCTGGCCCAGTAGATTCACTTCGCGAACCCCCTGTTCGGCAAGTGCGCTGATTTCCGCGAGCACATCGGCCAGGGGTCGGCTGACCTCTTCGCCCCTGGTGTAGGGAACTACGCAGAATGAACAGTACTTTGAGCAGCCCTCCATAATCGAGACAAAGGCTGATACGCCATCCGCCTCTGGTGTGGGCAGGCTGTCAAATTTTTCAATTTCCGGGAAGCTGATATCCACTACAACAGTGCCGTCGCTCTTGCGGGTTTCCATCATCTCCGGCAGGCGGTGCAGAGTCTGGGGGCCAAAGACCAGGTCGACAAAGGGTGCGCGCTTGGCTATGGCATCACCTTCCTGGCTGGCTACACAGCCGCCGACGCCAATAATCAGGTCCGGGTTTGACTCTTTTAAGTGCTTCCAGCGCCCCAGCTGATGAAAGACTTTTTCCTGGGCTTTTTCCCGTATTGAACAGGTGTTAAGCAGGATAACATCGGCATCTTTGGGGTCGTCTGTCGCTACCATCTGATGACTGTCGCCAAGCAGGTCACCCATGCGCGCCGAGTCATACTCATTCATCTGGCAGCCGTGGGTGACGATATGCAATTTTTTTACTGGTTTTGATGTCATCGAATTGGTCAATCTTTGATCAAATATTGGGGTCGTGCATTATAGCTGTGCGCGCTTAATTCGCAACATAAAGCCGTGCTATAAGATGTTGTTGTGCTATTATTGCCGCCCTTTAACAGCAGCAGATTGTGTGTACTTTGATGTCTAGCCAGCCAATTTACAGAATCACATTTTTTAACCAGCAGGAAGTTTATGAAATTTATGCCCAGCATGTTTTTCAGAGCGACCTCTGGGGCTTTCTCGAAGTCGAGGAATTTGTCTTTGGTGAGCGCTCGCAAATGATTGTTGATCCCGCCGAAGAAAAATTGAAAAATGAGTTCTCCGATGTCAAACGCAGCTTTATCCCGATGCAGTCTGTGGTGCGTATTGATGAGGTGGAGAAAGAGGGTGCCGGAAAGATTACAGAAGTCTCCGGAGCCGCTGTCGGCAATGTTCGCCCGTTCCCATTTCCTTCAATGGCCGGTTCGAAACCTGTTAAAGATTAAAATAATAAAAATGGCCAGCTGTCGATAGCGAGAGATTTGGCTGTGATATGATTCAAACCCTTGCGTACAAAGTGTTTATGCAGTGTTTGCAGGGTTTCGAAGTAATGATTTACAGAGGTATCTATGACCCAAGAAGCGCTTGATTTGCTCCCCTATGAGTTCGCTCGTGCCAACCGCGTGTTGCGCGAGGATGGCGAATTGCTGTTGGGGCCAGATGCGCCGGACTGGGCGATCGCTGAAGTGTCCAGAATTACCAGCGGCGACCTGAATATTCGCAATATACCCGACGAAGATTTCGATGCGCTGCTCAGCAAGCTTTACAGCGGCACGCAGAATTCCTCTGAAGCGGTGATGGCAAATATCCAGGACTTTGTCGATCTTGAGTCTGCGGCGGCAGAGCTCGAAGAGGCTGGCGATCTGCTCGACGCTGAAAACGATGCGCCTATAGTGCGACTGTTAAATGCGATTCTGGCTGAGTCCCTGAAAGAGGGCGCCTCGGATATCCATATTGAACCCTACGAAAAAGAGGCGCTGGTTCGCTTCCGTCTCGACGGTGTTCTGCGCACGGTGCTAACCCCCTCTATCCAGATCGCGCCACTGCTGATTTCGCGTATCAAGGTTATGTCTAAGCTGGATATCGCTGAGCGCCGACTGCCCCAGGATGGCCGCATGGCTGTACGCCTCGGTGGCCGCAGTATTGACCTGCGGGTTTCCACCATGCCCTCAAGCCACGGCGAGCGCGTGGTAATGCGACTGCTGGATAAAGATGCTGGAAAGCAGCAGACCAGTGACCTGGGTATGCCCGAGAAAACCAAAGAAGAATTGCTCGACCTGATCTCGCGGCCCCACGGTATTATTCTGGTGACCGGCCCTACGGGCTCGGGTAAAACCACTACATTGTATTCAGCCCTGCAGCAGATGGATCGCAAGCAGCGCAATATTATGACAGTTGAGGATCCGGTGGAATACGATCTTCCCGGGATCAGCCAGACCCAGATCAATCTGCGTGCCGGCATGACCTTTGCTCGCGGCCTGCGTGCTATTTTGCGCCAGGACCCGGATGTGATCCTGATCGGTGAGATTCGCGATGGTGAAACTGCCGAGATTGCCACCCAGGCCAGTTTGACCGGTCACCTGGTGCTCTCGACACTGCACACCAATACCGCGGCAGGCGCGATAACCAGATTGCAGGATCTGGGTGTCGACAGCTTCCTGCTGGCATCCACGGTGCGTGGAATCGCCTCCCAGCGACTGGTTCGCAAACTCTGTCCCCATTGCCGTGAAAAAGTGCAGCCAAGTGAATTTAACCGCAACCTGCTGGAGCTGCCCGAGGGCGCTGAGGTCTACCAGTCCAAAGGGTGTTCAGAATGTAATAACACCGGCTTTATCGGGCGCCAGGCACTCTTTGAGCTTGTCACCGTAGGCCCTGAGCTGCAGACGCTGATCCATGAAAATGCCGGCGAACTGGAGCTTGAAAACCTGATTCGTCGTTCCGTGCCGAGTATTCGCGATGCCGGTTTCGACCTGGTTCGTGAAGGCGTCACCACAGTCGAAGAAGTTCTTCGCGTCACCAGCGTGTAACCATGGCTGCTTTCGACTACAGTGCTTATGACAGCGCCGGCAAAAAAGTAAGCGGGGTTATAACTGCCGACTCCGAGCGCCACGCGCGGCGCCTGCTCAAAGAGAAAAGTCTACTGCCCTCGGCGGTAAAAGAGGTTATTACCACATCGAATGCGTCCAGCAGTGGCGGTCGTGAGGCGCGAGTTAATAATTTTGATCTATCGCTGCTGCTTCAGCAGCAGGCAATTCTTATTCAGTCCGGTCTGCCCCTTGAAGATGCCTTGCGTATGACCATTGAGCAGGCGGAAACTGAAAAGCAGCGGCGTATGCTGCAGAGCTGGCGCAGTGAAATTACCGAGGGCCGGAGCTTTTCCGAAGCCCTGCGCCGCTCGCCCTACAAGATTCCTGAAAGTGTGGTTGCCGGTATCAGTGTCGGTGAAGAGAGTGGCCACTTGCACGAAGTGCTGATGCGCCTCGCCGAAGATATTGAGACCAGCGCGGAGAACCGCAAGACTATCAGTCGCGCGTTGATCTATCCGGCAACGCTTATCAGTACCTCCATTATTGTTGTGGCGATTATGATGGTCTGGGTAGTGCCAAAGATCACCGCTATCTTTGCCAGCTCCAATCGCGAGCTGCCACTGGTCACCAGGGCTGTTATCAATGTCAGTGAGTTCACGCAGAACTATGGACTGTTCGTTCTGATCGCTGTATTGGGGATATTTCTGGTCTTTACCCAGGCGATGAAAAGTCCCCGGCGCAAAGAGCGCTGGCACGCCTTTATGCTGTCAATGCCCGGTATGGGCCGCTGGATTCGAATGGCCAATATTGCCGACTGGTCGCGCAGTCTCGGTGTGCTGCTGAATAACGGTGTGCCGGCACTTGCCGCTTTGAAAATTTCTTCATCCGTGGTGAACAACTTATATCTCCGGCGCAAGATGGAGGGTGTTACCGAGGCTATGCGCCAGGGCAGCAGTATGCAAAAAGCCCTGCAGGACAGCGATCTGGGCAGTGGCTTTCTGGTCCATATGGTTGGCAGTGGTGAAGCCTCCAGTGAATTGGATAAAATGCTTTTGCGAGTGTCTGAATACTATTCGCTGCGGCTCAGTAATGCGGTGGAAGTGTTTTTGAAATTGATGAATCCGATACTGATTATTTTTATGGGTATGATAATTTTATCTGTAGTGGCTGCTGTGATGCTGCCAATTATGGATATGAACAATATGATTTAAGTAGAGAATAAATATTTTAGTGGTCAAATTTTGAGGGTGTCACAAATGGTAGTTAATAAAAAACAGGCGGGTTTTACGCTGATCGAAATGATGGTTGTAGTTGTGGTTATTGCGCTGTTGGGTGCGATGATTGGACCGACATTGTTTAAAAAGGTGCAGCAGGCTGAACAGACACGTGTTGCACAGGATATTCGCGTGATCGAGAGCGCGCTGAAATTTTACCGTTTGGACAACTACCGCTACCCAACCACAAGCCAGGGTCTGGGAGCGTTGGTTTCCAATCCCGGTGGCCTGGATAACTGGAATGGTCCCTACCTGGAAAAAGAGCCGGAAGATCCCTGGGGCGAGCCATACAAATATTCCAATCCCGGTCGCCGCGGCAAAGAAGTCGATATCTATACCTTGGGTGTAGATAACCAGGAGGGCGGTGAAGGCTCTAATGCGGACTGGGGCAATTGGAATATTAAGTAAAGCTGGGGCTTTTCTTAAGGCTACTCTTTCAGGCCTACTACAGATCGAAAAAATGGTTAAAGCAAAATGATACAGTCGCGCAGCCGTCAGGGCGGTTTTACACTAATCGAGATCAGCGTGGTTGTGATTATTTTGGCCACTATCTCGGCGATGAGTCTGTTTGCGATCAACCAGGCGTTCGATCGACGCTTTAAAAGCCAGGCGGACAATTTACTGATCTGGCTTAACCAGCTCTCTGACCAGGCGGCCCTTGAGGCTGTCCCCTACGGTGTGATGGGCAATCCTGCTGGGGAGGAGAAAGTGGTGCGCTCTCTTCGCGTTGTTGCCTACTATCGTCAATACTGGTTTCCGGTTACCTACCCCGAATCTTTTGCCATGGAAAAGGGCGCTCGGATTGAGTGGGCTTTTCCTGAAAGTGGCGCCTTTGGGGATTCAGATGAATATGCTGATATAGAGGATGAGGACGCGCTGGTTCCGGTGATGGCCTTTATGCCTGACGGCTATGTAGAGCCCAGGGCTGAGATAATTTTAAGCTTTGACTCAAACCCAATAACCTTTAAGTACAGCTGGGACGTTGAAACTGCAGCAATGGTTGTAAAGAGGGTTGGCCAATGAATACCGCAAAAGGGTTTCGTTGTGTCGCTGGCTTTACACTTATCGAGGTGGCGGTTGCACTGAGCATCCTCGGTTGGGTTATGGGTAGTGCTCTTTATCTGGTGCAACAGTACGCTGACGAACGAGTGCGCCTACGTGAACAGTTTTATTCGGCACAGGTGTCATGGAATCATCTTGTTGAGCATTACCAGGATGCTGAAAAGTGGAGTGAAGGAAAAAGAAACTCAAAACGTCCAGTTAAAGGTGTTGATGACCAGGGTGGTTACGATTGGCGTTGGGAGCTGGAAGTTACAGAGGCGATGGGTAACGATCTCTACCGCTATGAGGTAGAGGTTGGATTGCCAAATAGCGATCGCAATCGCGCCGCACTGTTTGTCTATCTGGTTGTAAAAAACCGATGACTAGGAAATTACCTTCTCGCTCAATAGCAGCCCCGCAAAAGAGCCAGTCTGGATTCACTCTTGTCGAGGCGGTTGTCTCGTTAATGTTGTTAGCAGTGATGTCGGTGATGTCTTATCAGGCAGTCGAGGTTATTCTCGGTGCCAATGAACGCAGCCATGGTACCCTTTCTAATGAGGCGCAACTGCATCGCGCCTGGCAGATTATTAATCGCGATTTATTTCATTTGCGGCCGCGGACTTTTGCCGATGGTCTGGGTTCCAAAGAGCCTGCCTATATAACCGATCCAGATCAGTTTGGTGTTCGCTTTAGTCGCGGCGGTGGCCCGTTAACGGCTTCCAATCCCACTGGTGTATCACGCATCGAATACAGCCTCAATTCAGATGATCAGCTGGAGAGGCGCTCCTGGCCGATTACCGCAACATCGCTTAACGATGATGGCAATCTACTTATACTGCTGAATAATGTTGATAAAGTGAAAATTGAGCAGCTCTCCAGAGGAAGGCAGTTTGTGCCAGACTGGCCGCCACTCAATGAGACTCACAGTCCACTCAGTCTGCCGAGGATGATTCGTATTACCATTATTATGCTCGACGGTGCGGAAACTACCCGCCTGATTCCAGGTCTGGCATTTGATCCGAAAGCGGGGCGCAATAGCTCTGGTTCTAACGACTCTGATGACTTCGATGATGAAGAGTTGGAATACGATGAAGATGAAGGCGAGAATGATCTTGAGGATGATGAAGATTCTGGAGATGGAGAGGATCTTGAAGATGAGGAATAATCAGCAGATATCTACTATGTCCTCATCTTTCGGTGCTGCCCCCCGTCAGCGTGGCGTTGCTCTTTTAGCGACGCTGATTCTTACCCTCGCTGTGACCATAATATTGGGGAATATTTTTTATCGTCATCAGATTGAGGTCTCTCAGGCTGCCGGATCACTGCACAGTGATCAGGCTATATTACTAGCCATTAGTGCCGAGAGCTGGGCAAGGGATTTAGTTTCAGGTGAAAATGACAATTTTAAAACAGACCACTTTGAGGAAGACTGGGCCCAGGCTATTCCATTTTTGCCCGTAGATGGAGGCAGTGTCGCCGGATGTATAGTGGATTTGCAGTCGCGCTTTAACCTTAATAGTCTCAGCAGCTACACAGTTTCGCCCCTACAGCGAGAGATGGATGGTACCAATATGGGCCATGCTCGCGTCTGGGAAAGTCTTCTGCAATCGCTGGATTATGCGGTCGATGGCTCGCGCATTGCAGTGATTATCGACTGGCTCGACAAAGATGATTCCCCGATTAATCCCTCAGGTGCTGAACGCTCTGAATACAGTATTTATGATCCTCCGCGATTTCCTCACAACAATATGATTTCAGATATTGGTGAGTTGGCAGCAATGGAGGGTTACAGCCTGAGAGATGTGCAGGTACTGTCGCCGTGGATAACCGCATTGCCGGCGCTTACCCCAATCAACATTAATACTGCCTCAGAGCAGATGCTGTTGGCGCTCGGTGGCGACATGGGTATGGAGTTTGTCGAGCTGGTTCTCAGTGGTCGTCCATACGGTGACCTCTCGGAGTTTTATGGGACGCTCAACCAGTATTTGATGATAGGTGAGCCGCAGGTTCAGTTGCGCTGGCCAGCCAAATTGGTCGATGTAAAAACAACATTTTTTCAGTTAAATATCGAAGTCACATTGGGGCAGTCAAAGCTACAGGTAAAGAGTATAATGCAGCGCAAAGGGAGCGGTGCTCCGGTGGTCATCAGTCGTGAGATAACGGTTGTGCCTGCTGGGGTTGAAGCGTTAACATTCGCCAGCTTTTCAGATGATGATTCCGACACTGAAGCTGATGATAATGATAAAAAGTATTATATGCAGCCTCTCTGTGAAGCAATACCTAACAACTATAACGCCGATTATTAGGGAATGTTCTAAATGACATTATCTGTTGACCATATTCACCACCTTGACCGCAATCTGGTCACTGGGGGTGAAGAGCACAGATCCATGGCACTCTGGGTGCCATCAGAGCTAGTTACTGTGCATCGCATTGATGCGCCGACTGCTCCGCAGAGAAAGTGGTCGGAATTAATCCCTTGGATTCTCGAAGATCGTCTTTTGCAGTCTGTGGAAGATATGCACTTTTTTATCGGTGCAGTCACAGTTGCAGAGGATAAAAAACAAGTAGATGTCAGCGTTGTCAGCAAGCAGGATATGCAAGAGTGGTTACGCATTGCTGAAAACGCCTCGGTAACGCCCTCGGCACTGGTTCCAGACTATCTGGCACTGCCCAGCGAAGAGGGTCGCATCAGCATGGTCTGGCGCGAAGGTTACTTTCTAGTCCGCAATGCTGATGGCAGTGGTTTCGCCGCTGCTCCGACACTGGCCTGGAGTTTGGTTCGTCGGTTAATTGCAGCAGCGGATATAGCGCCGCGACTGTCGGTCTCTGTACCGGATGAAACCCTTGTTCCTGAGGACCTGCTTGAAGATGCAGATATAAACGCTGCTGGTATTGACTGGCAGTTCTCGGAACTACCCCTCTCAGCCAACCTTTTAAGTGGCGAGTTTGCGGCCTCATCAAAGTCATTTAGCTCTGGGTCCTGGTTGTCCACTGCGGCGCTTATTGTTTTGGCGGTGGTGCTAGGCTTTGGCTATTTACAGGTTTCCAATACTCAGCTCGAAGACGCAGTTGCCAAAATTGAGAGACAGGCTAGTTCAGGGTTTGGTAATGTATTTTCCGGTAAAAAAGCTAAAGCGGAAAAGGTCAGGGCTAGCGGTGAATTACTGCTAGCCAATTTGTTTAAGCAGCATGAAAGTTTATCTGCTCCGGCCATGCAAATGCTGATCAGCCTTGAGCGATTTATGGATGCCTGTAACTGTGATTTGGTGTCGCTGACGGCAAGTGATACTGAGGCTCAGCTAGTACTAAAAAATGCCAGCAAGTTGAAGGTGGCTGATTTGAAAGTTGATGGTTATAAAGTCAGTAGTAAGAAAGCTGGTGAGATTACCAAAATCAGTCTGATTGGGGTGAATAAGCCATGAAGTTCTTAAATAGCCTCAGCGAATGGTTTGCATATCTGCAGCCGCGCGAGAGATTGATTATTACTGTTGGCTCAGCCGTGTTAATTGTTGCTGCGATCTATATGGCTCTCCTACCCGCCATACAAAAGAATGCCGAACTTGCACAGCGGTATAAGAGCCTGAGTGAAGATATGCAGTGGCTGCGAGAGCAGAGTGAGGTGGTAAGTCGCCTCAATAGCAGTTGCAGCGGCAAGGCAATTCAGAACGGCAAAAAGAAAGAACTGATTACCCGTTTAGTAAGAAGAAATCAGCTTAAGTTGCTCGGTTTCGAACAGATGGACTCAGCCCTCTTTTCTTTTTCTGTTAGCGGTTCCAACCCAAATCAAATACTACAGCTGAATCATCAGCTAACCTGTCAGGGCTTGGCTCTGGAATCTTTGGTTGTAAATCCTGTTGCTGGCGACAAAGTTGTATATGCCGCTAATATTGAGGTGATAAATGTCGATTAAAGCCTTACAGCCAAGCAAATTGTTAGCAACTTTTACTGCTGGTTCGTTGGCACAACGAGCCGTTGCTCTTGGCAATTTATTACTGGTGCTGGTCTGTGCAGTATTAATTGCCATGGTTGCTCTGCTTTACACTGCCGATACTGTGGGTGTTAAGCCGGTGCCTCGTGCTAAATCTAATGCTGTCAGCCTGCGCTGGAATTGGTTCCGCGGCACTCAGCCCGTTCAGCAGGTTTCTGAGGTGGGTGAACTGGAAAACTCGACATTAAAGGCTGAACTTCTCGGGGTGATGATCTCTGGAGAAATATCTTCAGCAACTCTGGCTTTTAACGGCAAACCGCAAAAGGTTTACCATGTCGGTGATAAGCTGGGATCATCTGTCACAATTGAGAAGATTGAGCCCTACCGCATAATCGTCAAGCAAAATGGTAAAAACAAACAAATTTTGCTGGCTAAAGCGGATACTGTTATGGAGACAGAGCAGTCGACAGACAGCGCGACTGGACAGCCTGCCGATGGCGGTTTTGCCATGGCCAATATGTTTGGCGCCGTTCCGGTCAGGATGGATGGATATGGCAGTGGGTTTAAACTCAATAAGCTATCCAAAGAAATGAAGATGCTGGCAGACCTTGAAAATAACGACGTTGTTGTCGATGTGGGTGGAACAGGTGTTCAAGAGTTGATGTCGGATCCGCAGCAGTGGATCAAATACAGCGCCCAGAGCAGTCTGCCAGTCACCGTAATTCGCGATGGGCAGCCAGTGGTGATCTATGTTAACGCCGCCAGCCTGTCAGCTAAAATGTTACCGAAATTCGGATTAAATAAATAAAATGAGAAAAATAATGACTGACCAAAAGCCAGGTTTTGGCAAAAAAATTATGCGCTTTGTGGGGGCGCTCAGCTTAGTAGTCGCTATGGTTGCCGAGGCGACCGCAGAGGAAAAAGTAAGGATTAATTTCCGCGATGCAGATATCCGCAGCGTGATTGAAAGTGTTGCTGAGATTACTGGAAAATCCTTTGTTCTCGACCCTCGGGTAAAAGGCAAGGTCACGATTATTGCTCCCGAGGCGATTGATGCTGACCTGCTTTACAATGCGGCACTCTCCTCACTTCAGGTGCAGGGCTTTCAGGCGGTCGACGATGGTGTGGTAACCCGCATACTGCCATTTAACCAGGCGTTTACTTTCTCTGGTGGAGAAAGTGGTAATAACAAATTGATTACCAAGGTCATCAAGATTCAGCACACCCAGGTGACCACATTGGTGCCGGTTTTAAAACCTGTGATGAGTTCCGGTTCGCGACTGCAGGCCTTTGCCCAGAGCAACGCTATTGTAGTTACAGATATCGCTTCCAATATTACGCGACTTGAAGAGCTGGTTGCAGAGCTGGATGACCCGGTCCAGACTGCTATTGAAGTGGTCACCCTCAAGCATATCTCTGCCGGTGAAGCGGTGCATATTGCCACCCAGTTAAAGCAGCTGCAGAAGCAGGAGCTGTCACTGGTCGAAGATGGTATGAATAACCGCATTATTGTCAGCGGTCCAAGTACCGCCCGTCGCGCATTTAAAGCGATGTTGCGAACCCTTGACCAGCGCTCAACCAAAACCGGCAGCGTTGAGGTGA
>JBMYPM010000020.1:0-10788 GCA_049600275.1 Porticoccaceae bacterium
AGCTGTTTAGCGCAATTGGCGGCAAATGCTTTTCCCTGAACGCTAATAAGAAGGCCCTCTACCACGCTGCCACGGTAATGGCCTGCAATAATTTAATCAGCCTGCTAAGCCTTAGCCAACAGATGTTAGAGGCCGCTGATGTGGATGGAGATGCCGCCGGGCATCTACTGCAACCACTTATTGAAAACAGCCTGAATAACTATTTTCGCAGCGGCGATGTCGGTGCCCTGACCGGCCCTGTTTCCCGGGGAGACAGCGAAACTGTCGCGGCGCACTTAGAGAGCTTAAAAGAACATCCCCAGTGGCAGAAAATTTACTCGAGTTTGGGTGAGATTGCGGTTAGTCTCTCTGCCCAACAGGGATTTGCCAGCGTTGAACAGCTAGAGACCCTATCTAAACTATTAAGCCGAGCCAGTAGCGAATAAAGAATGTCCCATAAAACTGACAGCCCAGAATACCTGGCAAAAAAATCATTTTTTAATCGCCTGATTACCATCTATGGGCGCAAGCCGGTGTTGGAAATACTCTCTGATAGCAGCCTGCAAATTTTTCGCCTGCATCTTGCCGAGTCCAATCGCGGCGGCGGCATTGTCGAGCAGATTAAAACCCTGGCCAGCCAGCGCAATATTGAAATCTGTTACCACAGCCGCGAGCAGCTGGCGCGAATCTCGCGCAACAGCAAGCAGGACCAGGGCGTTGCCTGTGATATTCACTGCCAGGGCTATGAGCCTTACCAGCAAGCTTTAGAGCAGATGCCAGGCATACCCCAGCGACCCTTGATTGCCCTGGATGGTATTACCAACCCACAGAATCTGGGCATGATTATCCGCAGCGTTACCGCCAGTCCCGCCCATGGTCTGCTGCTGCCCAGTAAAGGCTGCGCAGATATTGGCCCACTGGTTATCAAGGCCAGTGCCGGAACAGTGTTTAAGGGTAATATCCTGCGCTGCGATTCTCTTGGCAGCGCCCTGAAGGCGTTTAAACAGAAAGGCTTTGAAATCTGCACCCTCTCCTCCCACCAGGCTACGCCACTGACAGAATTTAAGCCGACTACGCCGGTTATCTATGTGCTGGGCAATGAGACTACGGGCGTTAGCAAAGAGATTGCTGCGCTAAGTGATCACCGTGTGGGTATCCCCATGGCCAATGGTGTGGAGTCACTTAATGTGGCGATTACGGCGGCTTTAATTGCTTTTAAGAGCCTTTAACAGCTTTAGTTTTTAGCCGCCTTTAGACCCCATAGCGGCGACATTGTCGCGGCAATAACCGAGACTAGCAATGTCATAACGGCGATAGCTGTAAAGGTCAGTGCCAGTCCCACCTGTTCTATAGCAAAGCCACAGGCCCAGGCACCCAGGGGCGCGCCGGCAAACAGGCAGAGTTGATAGACCGATGCGGCCCGGGATCGATGGGAGTGGGGAATCTGGTTGTGGAGAATGGTGCGACCCAGGGTCATAGACATTCCCGAGAATGCACCCCAGGCAAAGATCACCGGAAAGAGTATCCAGAAGTTGGGCATCAGGGCGACTGCCGCAAGCAGCCCTCCGCGACCCAGGAAGCTGATAATCATTAGGCGGCCCGGTCGCTTAAAGGCATGTTTCTGGCGGCTGACAACAAAGTTGGCCACGACAATACCCATGGTAAACGTCACCTGGAGTATCGCATAGAGCCCCGCCCCGCCCTGGTAGGCTTCTCTGGCCAGTAGCGGCATACCCACCAGATAGACACCAAAGGCAAGAAATCCTGTGGCGCTGACTATCAAGAGTAAATGCAGCAGTGCTTTATCCGTTAAGAACAGGGCAAAGCCGGCGCGCAATTCGTTGAGGGTTTCGCGCTTTTCCTCCTGGCTATCTTCTCTACTAATCGCTAAATCAGTATCCACTGCCATCTGCGGGTGGCTGCGCTTTATCAGCACGGAGCTAATAAGGAACATCAGCATCTGCACGACCAGCAGAGCGGTTAGTCCCAGGCTATCCAGCTGGCCGGCGATAATAAAACCTATGCCCTGGGCGATAAACTGCACCATTACTACCTTGGCCACTGCCTGGTGCATAACATCCTGGGCGGCATAGCCGAGCAGACTTTCGCGGGCGGGCTGGACAAAGGCCGAGACGGTTCCAAACACCATGCCAAACATCAGCAGCAGGGAAAAGGTCAGTTCGCCGGAGAGGGCTGCGCCAATCAGGATGGCAATAGGCAGGCTGTAGAGCAGGTAGAGGCGTGACAGCCAGGAGCCGCGGTGACGGCGATCGGAGATTACACCGCCGGGAAGTATAAACAACAGGTTGGGCAGCAGTACTGCGAGCTGGGCGAGACCAAGGCGGCTCGGGGATTCCTCCAGCACACCGACCACCAGCCAGGGATAGAGAACCGTGTGCAAGCCCATGGCCAGGTTACTGGTACCGATGGTTGCCAGGAAATGGCGAAAATGAAACTCCTGTGCTGCCACCTATTTGCGCCACTTTTTTATTGTGGATTTTAGCCATACCAGACCGGCGGCGGCAGCAATAATTATTCCCAGAACCAGCAGTGCGGTCAGCAGGTTACCCAGCATTGAGCTGACCGGAACCTTATAGAGTTTGACCGCCATAAGCAAAAAGGCGGCGCAGCCGAACATGGATGCGAGCCATGCGGAGCGCTGCCTGATGGCTTTTTTGGACTGGGCCTTTTTCAAAATCTGGTTCCTTAATTATCCTGTTCATAGGCTACTATTAGCCAGCGTCTTTTACCCATTCACAGCGGATTTGAATATCCGACTGGTCGGGTTTATGGCCTTCGCCATCGGTGGCAAACACAAAGGAGTGCAGACCGGACATCTCTGTCTCCAGGTGAACGGTTGCGCTGACCCAGTACATCTTACGCAACAGCGACTCAAACTGTTCAAGCCAATAGTTCCACTCGTGCTCTACACCCTGGTAGGAAGCACCAAAGTGCATAACTTCGGTCATCAGGCTGGCATCCGTTGCCTGCTGCTGCGGCACTGAGAACATCTCCCGGTTGACCAGGCTCCAGGACTCTGCGGAGGGCAATTGGTCCATGGCATCGCGATTGTGGCGCCGGTGACAGGCAACCTCGTCCGCGGCAATATTTTTGATGCAGCCATAGACCACGGATTCGCTGCGAACATCAGTATTCATCTACTTCTCCCTGTCTGTCTAAAATCCTTTAATAGACTCGCCTGAGCCTATTCTATAAATCCGCTAAAAACCCCACAAATTGCGCTTCATCCATCACTGGAATATCAAGGCTCTGGGCTTTGGTTAATTTTGACCCAGCGCCGGGACCTGCAACCACCTGCGTGGTCTTGGCGGAGACACTGCCGGCTACCTTGGCACCCAGATCCTGCAATTTATCCTTGGCTTCGGCACGGCTCATAATTTCCATAGCGCCGGTCAGCACCCAGGTCTGGCCTTTTAGCGGCTGCGAGTCCTGGGCGGTTATATCTATATCGTCCCAACGGACGCCAAATTCACGCAATGCGCTAATAATAGACAAGTTGTCGGGGTTGCGGAAAAAATCGCGAATATAATAGGCGACCACCGGGCCTACATCGTCAACTTCGAGCAGAGCATCCTGATCGGCTTCGAGAATAGCTTCAAGGGAGCCAAAGTTTTTTGCCAGGGTCTGGCCTGTGGCCTCCCCGACTTCACGGATACCCAGTGCAAAGAGGAATTTGGCGAGGGTTGTCTGCTTGCTATTTTCAATCGATTCAATCAGGTTGGCCGCAGACTTTTCTCCCATGCGTTCAAGGCCGGCAATTTTATCGGCACCCAGCTCATAGAGATCGGCAACTGAATAAATCAGGCCCTGGTCAACCAATAGATCGACCAGTTTATCGCCGAGTCCATCGATATCCATGGCTTTGCGCGAGGCGTAATGTTTAATCGCCTGCTTGCTCTGGGCGGCACAGAAAAGTCCACCTGAACAGCGTGCCACAGCTTCGCCCTCGACCCGCCTTACCGGTGATTGGCAGACCGGGCAGCTTTCGGGAAAGACTATTGGCCGGGCATCCGCTGGACGCTTTTCAAGCACCACTTTGGCAACCTGGGGAATCACATCACCGGCTCGGCGAATTATAACTGTATCGCCAATACAGACCCCCAGACGTTCTATTTCATCGCCATTGTGCAATGTGGCATTGCTGACGGTAACGCCGCCGACAAATACTGGCTCAAGTCTGGCCACTGGGGTGATGGCACCGGTTCTTCCCACCTGGAATTCAACATCCTGGAGCAATGTCATCTCTTCCTGTGCGGGAAATTTACGCGCTATAGCCCAGCGCGGTGCCTTGGCAACAAAGCCGAGGCGCTGCTGAAGGTTTAGATCATTGACCTTGTAGACAATACCGTCGATATCATAGGGCAGCTGGTCACGGCGCTCTTGCATACGGTCGTAATAAGCTTCGCAGGCGCTGGCTCCATGGACAGATTCCACGTAGCGGTTAATTTTAAAACCCCATTCACCCAGTGCTTCGAGCATATGCAAGTGGCTGTCCGGTGTTGTGCCGCCCTGGTACTGACCGACGCTGTAGGCGCACATTTCCAGCGGCCGGCTGGCGGTTATTTTTGAATCCAGCTGGCGCAGGCTGCCGGCGGCGGCATTGCGCGGGTTTACAAAGGCTTTTTCACCAGCAGCTATGGCGCTGGCATTAATTTTTTCGAAGCCGGCACGGGGCAGGTAGATCTCACCGCGCACTTCGAGTAATTCCGGGATACCCTGCCCACTCAGTCTCAGGGGTATACTGTTGATAGTGCGCACATTGGCGGTAATATCTTCACCGACCCTGCCATCTCCGCGGGTGGCACCGCGAACCAGCAGGCCGTTTTCATAGAGCAGGCTAACGGCAACACCATCGAGCTTTGGCTCACAGGCATATTCAATCTGCTGGTCTTCTTTTAGGTTGAGGCGATCTTTAATGCGCTTATCAAAAGCCTCTAACTCTTCTTCGTTAAAGGCGTTGTCGAGGGATAGCATGGCCACAGCATGGGTGACCTGGGTAAAGGATTGCAGGGCTTCGCCACCGACCCGCTGACTGGGTGAGTCATCGCTGACTAATTCGGGAAACTGCTCTTC
Organism: Porticoccaceae bacterium; assembly: GCA_049600275.1. Taxonomy (GTDB): domain Bacteria; phylum Pseudomonadota; class Gammaproteobacteria; order Pseudomonadales; family Porticoccaceae; genus HTCC2207. Next base: position 5,074 of record JBMYPM010000020.1, read on the forward strand.
GATCTCTTGCAGCCGTCGCATAAGGCGGTCGTATTCACTGTCGGGAACACTGGGATCGTCTTGTACATAGTAGCGGTAGTTGTGCTGATTTAACTCGTCCTTGAGCTGTTCGTATTCTGCGAGAACCTGCTCGGGATTTTCTGTCATGTAGAGACCTTTTAAATCAGCGACCTTTTAATCAGTAACTTGATTGCGTCGAGTGGAGACATCGCGAGCACGCTGACGGTAGTGATCAATTGTCTGGCGAGTCATGGAGCTGCGTGTTTCATCGAGAACGCTCAAATCCAGTGCTGCTACCAGTGTATCCACAGATGCAGTCATCACTTCAAAGGCGGCTACTGGATCTTCAAGGTCGTCCAGGGCCATAAACAGGGTGACGCCAGGTGTGGTCATTTCATTGATAGTATTTAAATCAAAGGTGCCCGGATTGACCAGGTTGGCCATACTGAACAGCACTTCTCCGGAACCATCTTCATTGAGATGGCGCTGGAATATTTTTAACTCGCCAAAGCGGAAACCAACGTTTAACGCCGCCTCCTGTAAATCACCTCCGCTGAGCAACTCACCTTTGGGAGCCATCAAATGCATTACCAGAATCTGCTGTTGCATGGTCTGGTTATTGGGACGCTGTGGCTCATCGGGCTTGCTCTCGGGCTGTTCTGCAGATGCTGCAGAATCGTTCAGGTCGAACTGTTCCTGACGGGGCTTATTGAGACCAAAATCCGGTTTGTTATCGAGCGCGCGGCGAAGGTTTTCCTCGACCTGCTGAATATCATCTTCGTCGCGGATGCCAACGACACGGCCACCACCAGAGGGAAACTGGCTGGCATTAAAGAGATCATCCTCTTCTTCACCTTCGGCCATGGAGGATTTCTGCAATTTCCGTGAGGACATATGCAAGTTTTCGTAGCGATGATGTTTTATACGCCGCGCACCGTCCAGTACGACCGCCAGAAAAACCAGCAAACCTACAGCGATTAAAACTTCTCTTGGGCCAATTAAATCCATAGAGATTAAATACTCAGCTAACTATCACTTTTTATTATTTTAGAGAATGGCTTCAGCCAGACTCACTTTACCCTTTAATACCTTTACTTCTGCTACCTTAACTTTTTCTATTTCTGTCAGGCTTCCGCCAGCTCTGCGGCCTGATTGACATCTACGGTTACCAGGCGGGAAACACCCGGCTCGTGCATGGTCACACCCATCAGTTGATTGGCGGCTTCCATGGAAATCTTGTTGTGGGTGATAAAGATAAACTGCACCTGGTCTGACATCTCTTTAACCATATTGGCGTAGCGACCCACATTGGCATCATCCAGAGGCGCATCAACCTCATCGAGCATACAGAACGGTGCCGGATTTAGCCTAAATATAGCAAATACCATGGCGATCGCTGTCAGGGCTTTTTCACCACCGGAGAGTAACTGGATAGAGGCATTCTTTTTACCCGGCGGCCTGGCCATCAGGGTAACACCTGTATCCAGCAAGTCGTCGCCGGTCATCTCCAGGTAAGCGTGGCCGCCGCCAAAGAGCTTCGGGAACAGTTCCTGGATATGCTTGTTGACCACTTCAAAGGTCTCTTTAAAGCGGGTGCGGGTCTCGCGATCAATCTTCTGGATTGCGGTCTTTAATGTGTTCAGTGCTTCTTCAAGCTCGGTATTCTGTGCGTCCAGGTAATCCTTGCGCTCAGATTCAATTTTGTACTCGTCGATAGCCGCCAGGTTGATGGGGCCAAGGCGCTGGATGCGGTTGGCGATCAACTGCAGCTGCTCTTCCCAGTCGACCATCTCAGCATCTTCGGCCAGGTTTGCCAGCAGGGTTTCAAGGTCGCCCTGCTTCTCGGCAATCTGCTCTTCGATGGTACGGCTGAGAGTGCTGATTTCCTGGGCGGCAATACGCTGCTTTTCCAACTTGCTGCGCACCGCCTGGACCTGGTTTTCCAGTTCGCCGCGGAGTTTTTCCTGCTCGCGCATCTGGTGGTCCACTGATTCGAGCGCAGTTCTGGCTTCGCCGAGCTCTGTATCAATCGCCAGTCTCAACTCGAGTTTTTCTTCCAGCTCAACTTTGTACTTGTCGGTGGGATCATCTTTGATATTAAAGGCTTCACGCAACTGGGCGCGGCGTTCCTGCAGTCTGGCTACCTGGACTTTGAGTCGCTCGATACCTTCAAGAATAGAGGTTAACTGGGTGGTCAGGGAGCCTTCGCGAACAGCCAGGTCATGTCGCTTGTCGCGATCCTGGCGGGCGGTCTGTCGGCTGCTATCCAACTGCTGGCGGAATTGATCACGCTGGGTGACTAACGCTTCACGCTGCTGGGTATCGGCATCCATCTTTTCAATTGCCTGCTGCAGCACCTGGCGTGCGGTGGCGAGGTTTTCCTGTTCGCTGGCCTGCTGCTGCTGAACTTCGCCAAGTTCTTTTTCGGCGCGCTCTTTACGCGCTTTAAGCTGTTCAATCTGAACCTGGAAGCCACTTAATTTGGAGCGCAGGTCTGCGTAACTGCTCTGTTGCTGGGCAATACTGGCAGCAATTTCCTGGCGCCTGGTCTCAAGGGCCTGCAACTGGTTTTCATTGGCCTGGCGCTGAGTTTCCAGTTCGCTAACCCGGGTTTCAATCTCTTGCTTTTGCTCGCCGATAGTTGCCAGTTCCTGCTTGCGCTTAAGAACACCGGCGGTGGCGTCTTTGTCGCGCGCAACACGCAACCAGTTACTGCCCAGCCAGATGCCATCACGGGTGACTACCGACTCAATGGCCGACAGGGATGGCTGCAGAGCCAGTGCTTCAGAGAGGCTCTCTGCCGCATAAATATTATTGATAAGGCCGCGGGCGGCATCACCAGAGACCAGCTCACTGAGCAACTGGGCTTTGTTACCAGCAGTCTCGGCTTTTCCGCTGGCTTTGCCAACCAGCAATAATTCGCCTTTTTTAAAGTCATCCAGCAAACCAATATTTGCCGCAATATCATCGACGGCGACAGCTTGCAGATAGCTGCCTAACACGGTTTCAGCGGCGACTTCCCAGCCTTCAACCGGCTTTACAGAGTCGGCAAGACGGGCATTGGCACCGAGACCTTTGGACTCCAGCCACTGTTTCTCCGCATCATCACCCATGGCCGCCTGCTGCAGTGCTTCCAGTGAGGCTCTGCGGCCTTCAAGGGTTTGCTGGCGGCTGCGCGCCTGGTCGAGGGCTGCACTCAGTTCTTTTTCGCTGCTGCGCGCCGCTTCGATTTCCTGGCTGTTTTCCTGGCGCTGGCTGTCAATGGATTCTCTCGCCGCTTCAGCATCGTTGAGCTGGTCCTGGATGGATGCCATCTCTTCTTCTGCCGGGCTGGCCTGGAAACTACTCGCTTCATTGGCAAGGCTTTCCTGGCGCTCGCTGAGTCGACGCAACAATTGCTCGAGATGCTGGATACGCGACTGCTGGACTTCAGCCTGCTGGCGCGGTGCCGCAGACTGCTGGTTAAACTCGTCCCAGCTATGCTGCCACTGGTTCATCGCCTCTTCCGCAGACTGCAGTGCCTGGGTGGAAACTGCCTCGGCTTCGCGGGCTTTCTCCAATGCCGGGGCAAGCTCATCGGACTCGGCTTGCCAGCCAGCGGCTTTTTCAATATCTGTATTCAGGTGCTGTTCAGATTCGGTAAAGTTTCTCTCGGTCTGCTCAAGGTCTTTGTGCAGTTCCGACGCACGCTGCTGGGCGTGTTCAATGGCCTGTTCAATACGCGCCACATCACCACCCACTTTGTAGAAGCGCGCCTGCACTTCATTAAAGGCGTCGCCGAGATCGGTCGACTGGGTGCGCAGCTTTTCAATAGCGGTATCGCAGGTGCTGCGCTGGGTAAGGATTTTTTCCTGTTCAATTTCCAGCTCGCCAATCAACTGCTTTTGTTCAGCGGCGGACTGGTCGTAACCGCGCCACTTTAAGGCCAGCAATTCAGCGGAGAACTGGCGCTCTTCTTTTTTGTATTCAGAGTATTTTTCGGCAGATTTCGCCTGGCGCTCAAGGCGACCGAGCTGGCGACCCAGCTCATCGCGGATATCGGTGAGACGCTCAAGGTTTTCAATCGTGCGGCGCATGCGATTTTCAGTCTCGCGGCGACGCTCTTTGTATTTGGAGATGCCGGCGGCCTCTTCGATATAGACGCGCAGTTCATCTGGTCGCGCTTCAATTAGGCGCGAGATCATGCCCTGTTCGATAATTGCATAGCTGCGCGGGCCAAGGCCGGTGCCGAGGAAGATATCGGTAATATCGCGGCGGCGGCACTTGCTGCCGTTCAGGTAGTAATTGGACTGGCCGTCCCTGGTGACTTTGCGCTTGATACCAATTTCGGTATAGGCGGCGTATTCGCCGACAATTTTACCTTCGGAGTTATCAAAGATCAGTTCGATAGAGGCCTGGCCCACTGGCTTGCGCCCGCCGGAGCCGTTAAAGATAACGTCCGACATGGACTCACCACGGAGGTTTTTCGCGGAGGTTTCACCCATTACCCAGCGCACGGCGTCGATAATATTCGACTTGCCGCAACCATTGGGGCCTACAACTGCTGCGAGGTTGCTTGGGAAGTTGACTGTTGTGGGATCAACGAAGGATTTGAATCCCGCCAGTTTTATCGATTTAAGCCGCATAGGTAGTCTTTCTATTTATAGTTGGTCCATTGCTGCGGACCTATTGCTACGGGCCAGTGTCGACCGCGATTCCTAGCTGCTTATTCTACACATTCCGGCGCTGACACAAAATAGAAATAATAGCCTTTTGGAGCATCTGCGGATTTTGCGATAGTCTAGCTATTTATAACCATATTATCGCGATGAATCAGCTCATCATCCTCAAGGTAGCCGAGTATATCGGCGATGGCCTCTGTGCCCTGACCCTTGATACGAACAGCTTCATCGGAGCTGTAGTTTACCAGCCCACGGGCGACCTCCCGCCCCTGCGGGTCGATACAGCTGACCAGGTCACCGCGGGTAAAATTACCTGAGACTTCTGTGACCCCGACAGCTAAAAGACTGCGCCCCTGCCCGGTCAATACCTTGACTGCGCCGGCATCCAGCTGCAGCTGTCCCTTTACCTGGAGATGCCCGGCCAACCACTGTTTGCGGGCGGCAAGGGGTTGCTGGCTGGCGGTAAGCAATGTGCCGACATTGTCGCCAGCAGCCACTGCGGTAAGAATATTGTTATTGCGTCCACCGACAATCACTGTGCTGCAACCGGAGCGCTCGGCTAACCTTGCCGCCTGCAGTTTGGTGATCATGCCACCGCGACCCAGGCCACTGTTGCTGCCACCGGCGAGGGCGTCGAGACTCGTATCCTTGGCCATGGCTTCAGAGATTAACTTGGCGTTGGCATCCTGGTCTGGATTGGCAGTATAGAGACCATCTTTGTCGGTAAGGATAACCAGTAGATCCGCATCGATTAGATTGGCTACCAGTGCTGCCAGGCTGTCATTATCGCCAAAGCGAATCTCATCGGTTACCACAGTGTCATTCTCATTCACTATGGGTATCACGTTCAGGTTGATTAATGCCTGCAGGGCGCTGCGGGCATTGAGGTAGCGCTGGCGATTGGCGAGGTCATCGTGATCGAGGAGAATCTGTGCGGTCAGGCGCCCATAGCGTTTAAAGCTGCTCTCGTAGGTTTGAATCAGGCCCATCTGCCCGACTGCCGCTGCGGCCTGCAGTTCGTGAATAGTTTCGGGGCGGGTTTTCCAGCCGAGGC
>JBMYPM010000021.1:0-10695 GCA_049600275.1 Porticoccaceae bacterium
ACCCTCCGTTATCTCGGAAGGTTGGCGGGCATTTTTTTTGATTTTTAAATATTGAGGTAAATGTTTTATGCATTCCGCTACAAAAAACAGCTTTAAAGGTGTGTTCTCACGCACACTGAAAACATTAGCCGCTGTAGGCTTGATGTTAAACGGCTCCTACGCAATAGCAGAGCTCGGCGAACCAGAAAAAGACGAACTCAAGTTTGGCTTTATCAAACTGACCGATATGGCGCCTATCGCCATCGCCTATGAAAACGGTTACTTCGAAGACGAAGGCCTTTATGTAACCATCGAAGCACAGGCCAACTGGAAAGTACTTCTCGACGGCGTTATCGATGGCAAACTGGACGGCGCACATATGCTGGCCGGCCAGCCCCTGGCTGCAACAATCGGCTACGGCACCAAGGCGCACATCGTCACACCATTCAGCATGGACCTTAACGGTAATGCGATCACTGTCTCCAGCGATATCTGGAAGCAGATGAAAGAATATGTACCGGTTAAAGACGGCAAGCCTGTTCATCCAATCAAGGCTGACTACCTGAAGCCAGTAGCAGACAAGTTCACCGCTGAAGGCAAGCCTTTCAAGATGGGTATGGTATTCCCTGTATCCACTCACAACTATGAACTGCGCTACTGGCTGGCTGCCGGTGATATTCACCCGGGCTACTACGCACCTCATAAAGGTGATACCAGCGGTACCCTGGATGCCCAGGCACTGCTATCTGTTACCCCACCACCACAGATGCCCGCTACTCTCGAAGCTGGAACCATCTACGGCTACTGTGTAGGTGAGCCATGGAATCAGCAGGCTGTATTTAAAGGTATTGGTGTTCCTGTTATTACCGACTACGAAATCTGGAAGAACAACCCGGAAAAAGTTTTCGGTATGACCAAAGAGTTCACCGAGAAGTATCCCAACACTACAGCACGCGTGGTTAAAGCACTGTTGCGCGCCGCCAAGTGGCTCGATGAAAACAACAATGCCAACCGCCCTGCAGCCGTTAAGATTCTCTCCCAGAGCAACTATGTTGGCGCCGACTACGATGTGATTGCCAACAGCATGACCGGCACCTTCGAGTACGAAAAAGGTGATAAGCGTTCGATTCCTGACTTCAACGTTTTCTTCCGTTACTTCGCAACCTACCCCTACTACTCGGATGCAATCTGGTACCTCACACAGATGCGTCGCTGGGGACAAATTTCAGAGCCTAAATCTGATCAGTGGTACTTCGATGTTGCCGCCAGTGTTTACCGCCCTGATATTTACAAGACTGCGGCACTGGAGTTGATTGAAGAGGGTGTTATGAGCGCATCTGACTTCCCGGAGTTTGCTAAGGAAACCGGATACCGCGCGCCACAGAAAGAATTTATTGATGACATTATCTACGACGGCACCAAGCCTAACGAGTACCTCAAGAAATTCCCAATTGGTCTCAAGGACGAAGTTCTTTAATTAAGAACGCTTTAGCCCGAAAGCAACCAGAACAACGGCAGGCCACTTTGGCCTGCCGATTGTTTCGAAAAAGAAAATTAACCAAGACAGCAATATAAAGACTTTAAATGAAGGCCATGCAAATGAGTACAGCAACAATCACAATCGAGAAACTGCAATCTCTGATCACAGTAGCTAACCTCTCGAAGGGTTTGACAAAAATGGTAAAGGCAGCCGTACTTCCGCTGACCGGAATTGTGATGTTCCTGTTTCTGTGGCAAGTCACTGCCAGCAATATTACGACTTCTCTGGGCCAGTTCCCCGGGCCGGGAGATGTTTGGAGCCAATCCAAAACACTTATCGAAGAACATTATTCAGAACGGGAAAAAGCCGATAAATTTTATGCCCGCCAGGAAGCGAGAAACGCCAAAAAGCTGGCCAAGAATCCCGATGCGGTTGTAAAAATTCGCCCCTACACCGGCAAGGCTACCTACTTCGACCAGATTTTTACCAGCCTCTATACCGTTGCCTTTGGCTTTATGGTGGCAACACTGATCGCTATCCCCCTGGGCATTGTCTGCGGACTTAGCGGCAGGGTCTACCAGGCGGTAAACCCGATAATCCAGACATTTAAACCAGTATCACCCCTGGCCTGGCTACCGCTGGTCACCATGGTGGTATCAGCGCTCTATGTCTCTGAAGACCCCATGTTCGAAAAATCCTTTTTGACCTCGGCTTTCACCGTAGCGCTGTGCTGCCTGTGGCCCACCGTGGTCAACACCATTGTCGGTGTCGCCGGCATCAACCGCGACCTGGTCGACGTCAGCCGGGTGCTGCAACTGGCCTGGCCGGTCTATATCAAGACTATTGTTATCCCCTCTGCGATTCCCCTGATCTTCACCGGCCTGCGCCTCTCACTGGCCACTGGCTGGATGGTTTTGATCGCTGCCGAGATGCTCGCCCAGAACCCTGGGTTGGGGAAATTTATCTGGGATGAATTCCAGAACGGATCATCCAGCTCCCTCGGCCGAATTATGGTCGCGGTTCTCACCATTGGCATTATCGGTTTTGTCCTGGATCGCCTGATGCTGGCTTTACAGAAGCGTGTCAGCTGGGACAAACAGGCGATCTTCCGCTAGACCGCCATTAAACAATTGATCAGCCAATACAGAATTTGTTTTTGAGGAAACCATTATGAAAAGTAACTACCTGGAAATCAGTAAGGTAGGTATCGAGTTCCCCACTGAGGGTGAACCCTTCCGCGCACTGCAGGATGTAAACCTGTCCATTCAAAAGGGCGAGTTTATCTCGTTAATCGGCCACTCAGGCTGTGGTAAATCCACAGTGCTGAATATTGTTGCCGGCCTCTATCAGGCCACAGAAGGCGGCATTATTCTCGAGGGCCGTGAAGTTGATGAGCCGGGCCCGGATCGCGCCGTTGTATTCCAGAATCACGCCCTGCTGCCATGGCTCACGGTTTACCAGAATGTCGAGCTGGCGGTTAAATGTGTTTTCAAGAAAACCAAATCCAAGGCAGAAATCCGCGACTGGATTGAGCACAACCTGCGCCTGGTACATATGGATCACGCAATGGATAAGCGCCCGGGAGAAATCTCCGGCGGCATGAAGCAGCGCGTGGGAATCGCCCGCTGCCTGGCCATGCAGCCAAAAGTACTGTTGATGGATGAGCCCTTCGGTGCCCTCGACGCACTGACTCGCGCGCACCTTCAAGACTCCCTGATGGAAATTCAAACTCAGCTTGGCAACACAGTTGTAATGATCACCCACGATGTGGATGAGGCGGTATTGCTCTCCGATCGCATCGTAATGATGACCAATGGCCCGGCCGCCTCTATCGGTGAAGTGCTGGATATTAATTTGCCGCGTCCCCGCGATCGCCTATCCCTTGCCGAAGACCCCCAGTTCAACGCCTATCGACAGCAGGTTTTACGCTTCCTCTACGAGAAGCAAAAGAACCCTGCATCAAAGGCTGAGCCCGCCGCATCAGTCACATCAGTTGCGCCGGAGTCGGACAGTGAAGATGCCTCAGAGGCAGCTTAGCGAGAATTAGAACAAAAAAAGTAAATGTTTATTAAGGAAACAGATCAATGTTAAAAGTCGTTGTTGTCGGAAATGGCATGGTGGGACACCATTATGTCGAACAACTGGTCGCTTCAGAGGTAGAAGCCCAGATCACAGTTATAGGTGGCGAAACCCGCCCGGCCTATGACCGGGTTCACCTGTCAGAAGTATTCTCTGGGCGCTCTCCGGAAGATCTCGCCATGACCACTAGGGATCACTACCGCGAAATTGGTGTTGACGCGCATTTTGGCGACGCCGTGGCGAGTATTGATCGCGACAACAAAACTGTCACCACCGACAGCGGCAAAGAGTATGCCTATGACAAGCTGGTACTGGCCACAGGTTCCTACCCCTTTGTGCCCCCGGTAAAAGGCAATGACCTTGAGCCCTGTTTGGTGTACCGCACTATTGACGATCTCGGCAAGATTAAAGCTCAGGCCAAAGACCGCAAAGTCGGTGTGGTCGTAGGCGGTGGACTGCTCGGGCTGGAATGTGCCAACGCAGTTAAAAACCTCGGCCTGGAAACCCATGTTGTTGAATTTGCCCCCGGTTTGATGGGCGTTCAGCTCGACGCTGGCGGCAGTGCCATGTTGCGCCGCAAGATCGAAGCGCTGGGCGTGCAGGTGCACACCAGCAAAGCCACCCAGGTAATTGAAGAAAACCAGGACGGCGATACACGATTGGTAATGCAATTTGCCGATGGCGGTTCACTGGAAACCGATATGATCGTTTTCTCTGCAGGTATTCGCCCCTACGATCAACTGGCTCGCGACTGCGATCTCAAAGTTGGTGAACGCGGCGGTATCGAAGTTGACTACCAGTGTAAAACCAGCGATTCAGATATTTTTGCTATCGGCGAATGCGCCCTGTTTGGCGGCAGAATTTTTGGCCTGGTCGCCCCGGGTTACCGCATGGCCGAAGTAGCCGTCAGCCAACTTGGCAATGACAGCAGCGCATTCCAGGGTGCCGATATGAGCACCAAACTCAAACTTCTCGGTGTTGATGTAGGCTCGATTGGCGATGCCCACGGCAGAGAAGAGGGTTCTGTCGCCTACACCTTTAGTGATGAGCGCATCGATGTCTACAAGCGCCTGATTGTCAGTGCCGACGGTAAAAAATTACTCGGCGCAGTATTGGTCGGCGACTGTTCCGATTACGACACTCTGTTGCAGTACTTCCTCAATGGTATTGAACTGCCGGCAGATCCACAGACCCTGATCCTGCCCTATAACGCCGGCGAAGCACCCACTCTTGGCGCTGGCGCTCTGCCCGATTCAGCCACTATCTGCTCCTGCCACAATGTCAGCAAGGGCGATATTGTCGCGGCGATGGATGGCGGCGCCTGCTCCCTGGCAGATGTTAAATCCGAAACTGCAGCCAGCACCGGCTGTGGTGGCTGTGCAGCACTGCTGAAAAATATTGTCGATGACGAGATGGCCGCCCGTGGCCTGGAAGTGAACAAGGCGATGTGTGAGCACTTTAACTTCACCCGCCAGGAAATGTTTCACCTGATCAAGGTCGGCTCGATTAAAACCTTCGACGAACTACTTGAAAAACACGGCACCGGTCGCGGTTGCGATATCTGTAAACCCGCCGCCGGATCAATTCTCGCCTCCCTGTGGAACGACTATGTCCTGGAAGAGAAACATGTCGGCCTGCAGGATACCAACGACACCTTCCTCGCCAATATGCAGAAGAACGGCACCTACTCGGTAGTGCCCCGTGTTGCCGGCGGTGAAATTACCCCCGACAAATTAATTGTGCTGGGCCAGGTGGCTAAAAAGTACAACCTGTACACCAAGGTGACCGGCGGCCAGCGTATCGACCTGTTCGGCGCGCGAGTTGAGCACCTGCCAGAGATCTGGAAAGAGCTGATCGACGCGGGCTTTGAAACCGGCCATGCCTACGGCAAGGCGCTGCGCACGGTTAAATCCTGTGTCGGCAGCACCTGGTGTCGCTACGGGGTTCAGGACAGCGTCGCCATGGCACTGTACGTGGAGAACCGCTACAAGGGCCTGCGCTCCCCCCACAAATTAAAGTCCGCTGTCTCCGGCTGTACCCGCGAATGTGCCGAGGCCCAGTCAAAAGACTTTGGCGTAATCGCCACAGAGAATGGCTGGAACCTTTTTGTTTGCGGTAATGGCGGTATGAAACCCCGTCACGCGGACCTGTTTGCCACCGATCTCGACGACGAGACACTGATTAAATATATCGACCGCTTCCTGATGTTCTATGTTCGCACTGCAGATCGCCTGCAGCGCACCTCGGTGTGGCTGGACAACCTCGAGGGCGGCCTCGACTACCTCAAGCAGGTGGTTATCGAAGACTCACTGGGCATTGCCGCCGAGCTGGAAGAGCAGATGAACAACATTGTCGGCACCTACCAGTGCGAGTGGAAAACCACTGTTGAAGACCCGGAAAAGCTCAAACGCTTCCGCCAGTTTGTCAATTCAGAAGCGGAAGATCGCGAGATCATCTTTGTCGAGGAGCGCGGTCAACCAAGGCCCGCCACCGAAGAAGAGCGCCAACAAATTTTAGCCAAATCAGCCTAGGAGAATTGACTGTGAGCACAGCACAACAAACCACCGAATCACAGGCGATAATTCTCTGTGGACTATCTGACCTGATTCCAAATTCCGGAATCTGCGCAGAAGTCGATGGCCAACAGATCGCCCTGTTTTACCTGCCGAGTGAAACCCCGCAGGTCTACGCAATTGGCAACTGGGATCCCATAGGCAAAGCCAATGTATTGGCTCGCGGGATCGTCGGCGATGTCGACGGCCGCCTGGTCGTTGCCTCACCACTGTACAAGCAGCACTTTGACCTGCTGACTGGTGAATGCCTTGAAGACGACCAGGCAACCGTTGCGGCTTTTTCTGTGACGCTGGTCGACGATCAAGTACTGCTGAGTCTGTGATTTTTCATCTATGACTCACAGCGACAACCTGCTAACTGAAAGCCCAACAAAAACAACCTGCCCCTACTGTGGGGTGGGTTGCGGCGTCAGTGCGACCATTGAAAATGACCAGATTATTGCCGTCTCCGGGGATCGGCAGCACCCGGCTAATTTAGGCAAGCTCTGCGTTAAGGGCGCTGCCCTCGACAAGACCATGGGCAGTCAGGGACGCCTGCTAGAACCCAGCGTTGATGGCCAGGCTGTCAGCTGGGAAACCGCTATAGAAACCGTTGCCGACAAGTTAAATACAATCCGTGAAAAACATGGCCCCGGAGCAATTGCTTTCTATCTTTCCGGGCAGCTGCTCACCGAAGACTACTATGTCGCCAATAAGCTCGCCAAAGGGTTTATTGGCACAGGTCATGTAGACACCAATTCGCGGCTCTGCATGTCCTCTGCCGTTGCCGGTTACAAACGCGCCTTTGGCTCAGATGCCGTACCCTGCAACTACGAAGACCTGGAACAGTGCGACCTGCTGGTAATGACCGGCTCCAACGCCGCCTGGACCCACCCGGTGCTGTATCGTCGTATCGCCGCTGCCAAAGAAAAAAACCCGGCCATGAGGGTTGTGGTGATCGATCCGCGCCAGACCGCTACCTGTGATCTCGCCGACCTGCACCTGGCAATCGCGCCCGGCTCAGATGCCTTTGTTTTTAGCGGCCTGCTGAAATATTTAAAACAGACTGACAGTCTCGACAGAGATTATATAGAGCAATATACCCAGGGCTTTGACGCCGCAATAGCTCAAACTATGTCTGTTGGACAAGTCGAGCTCGAAAAGAAAATCGGGGTCAACCCAGAGGATCTGGCAACCTTTTATCAATGGTATGCCGAGACCGAAAAGACCATTACCTTTTATTCCATGGGCGTTAATCAATCCGCCACAGGCACTGATAAATGCAATGCCATTATCAACTGCCACCTGGCTACCGGACGCATCGGCAAAGTGGGTGCGGGACCCTTCTCGATTACCGGCCAGCCCAACGCCATGGGTGGTCGTGAAGTCGGCGGCCTGGCCAATATGCTCGCCGCTCATATGGACTACAGCACAGAAAACCTCGCCACCGTCAGCGAGTTTTGGAACAGCGACAATATGAGCCAACAGCCTGGCTTTAAAGCTGTGGAGATGTTCGATGCCATCGCCGATGGCCGTATTAAGGCGATCTGGATTATGGGCACCAACCCGGTGGTCAGTATGCCCGATGCTAATCTTGTAAAAGCCGCCCTTGAGCAGTGTGACACGGTGATTGTCTCCGACTGTATAGCCCAGACCGATACCACGGCCACAGCCAATATCCTTTTGCCCGCCAGTGGCTGGGGGGAAAAATGTGGCACAGTAACCAACTCTGAGCGACGCATCTCTCGCCAGCGTTCACTGGTAACCCCGATTGCCGAAGCCAAATCAGACTGGTGGATAATTTCCCGGGTCGCCCAGGCCATGGGCTTTGCTTCAGCCTTTAACTACCAGTCGGCGCGGGATATTTTTGTTGAGCACGCCCGGCTCAGCGGCTTTAAAAACAATGGCACAAGATTATTTAATATCAGTGCACTCAGTGAAATCTCTGCCGAGGAATACGATCAGCTAGAGCCTGTGCAGTGGCCGGTTACCGCCGCCAAACCCAATGGCACCGAGCGGCTGTTTGAAGACGGCCAATTTATAACCCCCAGCGGCAAGGCTCAATTTGTCGCTGTTGCTGCCACTCTTCCCCTGCCCCGCAAGGCTGAAGAGCAATTCCCCCTGATCTTGAACAGTGGGCGTATTCGCGATCAGTGGCACACCATGACCCGCACCGGTCGTGCTTCTGAGCTGTTGACTCATATTGAACAGCCCACCGTTGCCATACATCCACAGACAGCAAAAGATTTCGGCCTGGAGAACGGCGATTTAGCTGAAATTACCACTCAACAGGGCAGTATTAACGTTGTCGCCCAGATTGATCCGGGCATGCAGCTGAAACAACTCTTTGTGCCGATTCACTGGAACGATCAATTTGCCAGCAGCGCGCGAGTTGACAGCCTGGTCGCGCCAATTATCGATGGCGTCTCCGGGCAGCCCGAATTTAAATACAGCCGCGCCGCCATCAAAAAAATCGAAACTCCCTGCTGGGCCACTGTGGTCAGCCGCAACAGGATCAGCTGTTCAGAATTTATTAACTGGGTGGTGTCACCCCTGCCGGGCAATCTGGGCTTTATCTACCAGGTCGCACTGGGCAGTGACTTCGACTGGCAGGCTTATATGGTCGCGGCGAACAGTGATTTATCCACTGACCCACGGGCCTATGCCCAATTTTCCGACAGGGCGAATCTCGACCAACGCCTGATTTGTTATACAGATAAACGTATGGAGCTCGCCATTTTTAGTCACCGAGACAAACAGGCACTACCGCCAAAAACCTGGATGCAGACCCTGCTTAACAACAGTGCCATCGACACCTACTGGTCACTGCTGTCCGGGCCCAATAACAGCCAGCAGGACAGCAGCAGGCTTATCTGCTCCTGCTTTAAAGTCAGCGAGCAGCGCATAGTCGACGCCATTGAAGCCGGAGCCAACTCTGCCGAAGCACTGGGTGAGCAATTAAACTGCGGTACTAACTGCGGCTCCTGTATTCCCGAACTCAACAGTCTTATCGCGCAATTAAATACCAGCCAGCCAGATAACTCTGAGCTGTTTGAAGAAATTTCCCTCTCTCCCACAACCAGCACAATTGGATAAAAACCCATGACTAATATTTTAAATTTATTTGCCGACTCAGCGGCCAGCGAAGCTTCTCGTAAAGAGACTGGGCAAGAGGCTGCGGGAGAAGTATTTCTGGTTGGCGCGGGGCCGGGAGATCCAGAACTTATTACAGTAAAAGCGATGCGCCTGTTGCAGGAGGCCGATGCCATTGTTTACGACCGTTTGGCAAATCCTGCGCTGCTTGAATATGCACAGACAAATTGTGACCTGATTTATGTGGGTAAAAAGAAAGACCAGCACAGCCTGCCCCAGGAGCAGATCTGTGAGCTGCTGGCTATACTTGCGCGCTGTGGAAAGAATGTGGTTCGCCTTAAAGGGGGAGATCCATTTATTTTTGGTCGTGGCGGTGAAGAGGTGGAGCATCTCAAACAGCAGGATATCAACTGCCATATAGTTCCGGGTATCACCGCTGCTATTGGCTGTGCTGCATCGACCCAGATTCCCCTGACCCATCGCGATCACGCCCATGCGGTGACCTTTATTACCGGCCACAGGCAGGATGGCAAGATGCATATCAACTGGGATCTGGCGCTGCAAAAAGACAGTACGGTGGTGTTCTATATGGGTCTCTCCAATCTCGCAGAAATCACCAGTCAACTAATTGCCCGTGGCTGCCCAGTCAGTAAGCCTTTCGCTGTGGTTGCCCAGGGTACTGCGGATGAACAGCAGGTTCTGGTGGGGACAGTTAGTGATATTGCCGAGAAGTTGGAACAGCATCCACTGCCTTCTCCTGCACTGTTAATTATGGGTGATGTGGTTAAGGCTAATGGCTACGCACAGCAGCTGGCAGACCTGACAACCGGACTGCCCAGTGAGATGCTGATTTCAGAGGTAGTCTGAATTTAGCAGTGCTACAGCGCGCTCGGCATCGGCAGCGCCAACAAAAATATGGTCGTGAAAATAACCGGCGATCATATTGGTGCTGATGCCATGCTCGGCAAGCAGGCTGGACACTGCGGCGGTTAAGCCAACGGCTTCCAGGCTGGAGTATATATTCAGGGTTATGCGCTTAAATATGCCCTGATAGCCTATCCCCTCGCTATCTGCACTGTCCCTGGCAATCACCAGGGTTAAGCCTTCAGTTTCCAGGAATGAGGCTATGGGGTTAAGTTCGGCATAATCCCCGTAGGTGCTTTCTTTAAAGGTGCAGAAGACATACTCGCGACTATCCAGCAGCGGCGACAGGTTTGCCAAAAGCTTTTTTAGGTCGATCTCACCGGTCAATTTTTATTTCCATTTTTTGGTTTGCAAAACAGTGCGAATGGTATTGCCAGGGGACCAAAAAGCACGCCCATCCAACCCCAAAACCGGGCATTGCCGCCTCGGTTTTTCGCTATATCGTAACAGATAAAAATACTGATGATATTTATTGCTACCAGAGTGTAGGCGGTAACCATGGTCGGTCCTTAGTTGTGCTTGTTTTAGTTTGAGTCCTTGATGGAGATCGTGGCGCTCAGAGTGGCCCAGGGGTTTACGGCGAGTCGG
>JBMYPM010000022.1:0-10158 GCA_049600275.1 Porticoccaceae bacterium
GCAAAAGGTTCTTATTGTCAGCAATAAAACCATCGCGCCTCTCTATCTCGATCTTGTTGAAAAGCAGCTGTCAGGTTTCCAGGTCGATAAGGTTATTCTTGCCGACGGTGAACAGTACAAAAACCTGGATAATCTCAATTTGATCTTTGATCAGCTGATCGCCAGTCATCACGATAGAAAAACCACATTGATTGCCCTCGGTGGGGGTGTAGTTGGTGATATGACTGGATTTGCCGCTGCCTGCTACCAGCGCGGCGTAGCCTTTATTCAAATACCAACCACGCTGTTGGCCCAGGTGGATTCGTCTGTCGGTGGAAAAACCGCAGTAAATCATGCGCTGGGCAAGAATATGATTGGCGCTTTTTATCAGCCCCAGGCGGTCATAATTGATACCGATACTCTGTCTACGCTTTCAGACAGAGAGTTCTCTGCAGGTCTGGCTGAGGTCATAAAATATGGCCTGATTGTAGATGCAGAGTTCTTTGCATGGCTGGAAAACAATATAGAGGCGCTTTTAAACCGCGATCAGCAGGCTCTTGCCCATGCTGTAGAGGTCTCCTGTATCAGTAAGTCACATGTTGTGGCAGCTGATGAAACCGAGCAGGGTGTCCGTGCAATTTTAAATTTGGGTCATACCTTTGGTCATGCGATTGAAACCTTCCAGCAGTACAAAGACTGGATTCACGGTGAAGCTGTAGCTGCTGGAATGGTCATGGCTGCTGAGTTATCTGTGATGGCCGGTGATATAAGTAGCGCTGATCTGCAGCGCGTAAAGAATCTGTTAGCTGCTTGCTCACTGCCAGTTGCTCCGCCGGCGGGCATGATGGCAGATGACTTTATGCGCCTGATGGTTCGCGATAAAAAGGTTCTCGATGGTCAATTGCGGCTGGTGCTGTTGAAAACTGTTGGCAGCGCCTTTGTAAGTGACCAGTTTTCGGTTGCCGATCTCGATACAATGCTCAACCAGACCTGTATTTCAGGTTGATTGGTAATATTGTCGTAAACCTTTTAAAAATAGTTACCTCAAAAACCTCTTCAAATAGAGCCCTGAAGCCTGTCTGCACGCGGCTAAATTTCCAGATATAGATGGCTATCCCGAAAAAGATTCGCCCTGAGTTTTATGGGCTTGGTAAATATTCCCCTCGATTGACTTAAAAGTAGCCTGAAAGCCGCTGTCAAAACGTATAGAGAATTGTCGAAGGTGCCATCAAAGTGTAGAATGCGCACCGTTTTGTCTGTTTAGCCTGATATTGCAATCTTTGGCTATCACCACTTTACTCTTTTATGCTGTTTTAAAGGCATATCCTAGTGCTTTATAGAGTGCTTAATTGAGAGTTTAAATTAGAGAAATTAAATAGAGTTTATTTATGGCTCAGAGCTTATGTCGGCTTGACGATTTTAAAGATAACTGCGGTTTTGGTTTAATCGCCCACACCAAGGGTAACCCCAGCCACAAACTTTTACTTAACGCTATTCAGGCCTTGACCTGCATGACCCACCGCGGTGGTGTTGCCGCCGATGGCAAGACCGGTGATGGCTGTGGTCTTCTGCTGCAAAAGCCCGACAGCTTTTTGCGCACAGTGGTTAAAGAAACACTGCAAATAGAGCTTCCCGAGCTCTATGCGGTCGGCGCTGTGATGCTCAACACTGATGATGCGAAGCGCGCAACAGCAAAAAATATTCTTGAGCAGGAGCTCAGCGCCCAAGGGCTGCAAGTTCTCGGTTGGCGTGAAGTTCCCACCGACAGCAGCTGTCTTGGCCCAATCGCACTGGAATCCCTGCCTGCTTTTGAGCAGGTATTTATCGCACCTGGCGAGAATGCCGATGAAAAGCACTTCAGTGCTCGACTTTATATGGGCCGCCGCAAGGCCGAAAAGCAGCTGACCGAAGACGAGCTGTTTCATATCGCCAGCCTCGGCACCAAAATCCTCAGCTATAAAGGCCTAATGATGCCGGTAGACCTGCCGGGCTTCTATCTGGATCTTGCCGACGAGCGCCTGGAAACTGCTATCTGTGTCTTCCACCAGCGCTTCTCAACCAATACCATGCCGCGCTGGCCACTGGCCCAGCCCTTCAGGATGTTGGCTCACAATGGTGAGATCAACACAATTATGGGCAACCGCAACTGGTCTGTGGCACGTACACCTAAATACAGCTCTGAACTGTTACCAGATCTTACCGAAGCCGCACCGCTGGTAAACCGCAGCGGTTCTGACTCCTCAAGCCTGGACAATATGCTTGAGATGCTGGTTACCGGCGGTATGGACCTGCACTTAGCTGTGCGTACATTGATTCCGCCAGCCTGGCAAAATGTTGAAGATCGCAATCCCGATCACCGTGCACTCTACGATTATTTATCCATGCACCAGGAACCCTGGGATGGCCCTGCGGGCCTGGTTATTACCGACGGTCGCTATGCAGTCTGTACCCTGGATCGCAATGGCCTGCGCCCCTCTCGCTGGGTGATGACCAAGGATGATGTTATTACAGTTGCCTCTGAAGTCGGCGTATACGACTACGATCCGGAAGATGTGGTGGCCAAAGGTCGACTGGGGCCCGGCGATATTCTCTCTATTGATACCCAGGAGGGAAAAATTCTCTTCCGCGATGAGATTGAAGACCAGCTTGCCGCTCGCCACCCCTATAAAAAGTGGCTCAGTGAAGGTCGCTACGCGATTGAATCCAGCTTTGATATGGACAGCATTGATATCGAGGGGACTCTAAGCCGCGAAGAAATTAAATGTTATATGAAGATGTTCCAGGTCTCCTTTGAAGAGCGAGATCAGGTTCTGAGACCGCTGGCAGAAGGCGGCCAGGAAGCGACAGGTTCAATGGGTGACGATATCCCTATGGCCGTGCTGTCGAAAAAGCATCGCAATGTCTTTGATTATTTCCGCCAGCAGTTTGCCCAGGTAACCAACCCGCCGATCGATCCATTACGTGAAGCAATTGTGATGTCCCTGGGTGTGGAACTGGGTCGCGAAGAGAGTATTTTTGAAGAGAACCCCTATCTGGGTACCCGTATCGGACTCTCCAGCCCGGTGCTGTCTCCACGCAAATACTACGCATTAAAGCTCAATGAATTTGAACAGTTCCCAGTGGTTAAGTTTGCCCTTAACTACGATGCGGCAAAAGAAAATCTGCAGCAGGCGATAGTGCGCCTCTGTGAAGAAGTTGCTGAAGCAGTTCGCAACGGTGCAGTGATCTGTATTCTCTCCGATCACAATATCAGCGAAGACAAACAGCCAATCCATATTTTGCTGGCCGTGGGCGCTGTACACAACTACCTGATTGAACAGGGCGTGCGCAGCAATGCCAATATTGTTGCCAGTACCGGTTATGCCAGGGACTCACACCAGATCGCTACGCTGATCGGCTGTGGTGCCTCGCTGGTCTACCCGTACCTCAGTTACCACGTTCTCTGCGACCTTATCGATAGTGGTGAGCTGCTGATCGATGTGGATACAGCGTTCAAACAGTACCGCAAAGGTATCAATAAAGGTCTTTTGAAAATCCTTTCGAAGATGGGTATCTCGACCATTGCCTCCTATCGAGGCGCGCTGTTATTTGAGGCTATTGGTCTCGGCAGTGAAGTGGTCGACCTCTGTTTCCCCGGTCTTGTCAGCCGTCTTGAAGGTGCAAACTTCAACGATCTCGAAACAGACCAGACCGAACTGGCTAAGATGGCCTGGAAACTTCGCAAGCCCATTGAGCCAGGTGGTTTGCTTAAATATGTCCATGGTCAGGAATATCACGCCTACAACCCGGATGTTGTTCAAACAATGCACAAAGCTGTGCAGAACGATGATTACCAGGCCTGGGGCCAGTATGCCGATCTGGTCAATAAGCGACCAGTTGCAGCTCTTCGCGATCTGCTCAAGCTCAGCGATAAGGTAACGCCAATTGACCTGGCATCTGTTGAACCTATGGAAGCCATTGTTAAGCGCTTCGACTCAGCGGGCATGTCACTGGGTGCACTGTCACCTGAGGCCCATGAATCATTAGCAGAAGCCATGAATGGCCTCGGTGGTCGTTCAAACTCCGGTGAAGGTGGTGAAGATCCAGCTCGCTATGGCACCATCAAATCATCCAAGATCAAGCAGATTGCATCCGGTCGTTTTGGTGTAACCCCAGCGTATCTTTCCAGTGCAGAAGTACTGCAGATTAAAGTCGCCCAGGGTGCCAAGCCCGGAGAGGGTGGACAGCTGCCCGGTGGTAAGGTCAATGAATTGATCGCACGCCTGCGTTACTCGGTGCCAGGTGTCACATTGATTTCGCCACCGCCGCACCACGATATCTACTCTATCGAAGATCTTGCCCAGCTGATCTTTGATCTTAAGCAGGTCAATCCGGATGCGCTGGTATCGGTTAAACTGGTGTCCCGCCCCGGCGTTGGCACCATTGCTGCCGGTGTGGCTAAAGCCTACGCCGACCTGATTACCATCTCCGGTTATGACGGTGGTACTGCGGCCAGCCCGGTCAGTTCAATTCGCTATGCGGGTTCTCCCTGGGAACTGGGCCTTACAGAAACTCACCAGACCCTGCGCGCCAATGATCTGCGCGACAAGGTTAGAGTACAGACCGATGGCGGGTTAAAGACTGGCCTCGATGTGATTAAAGCAGCGATTCTCGGCGCCGAAAGTTTTGGTTTCGGCACCGGCCCGATGGTTGCGCTGGGCTGTAAATACCTGCGTATCTGTCACCTGAATAACTGTGCAACCGGTGTTGCAACCCAGGATGATCGCCTGCGCAACGACCATTATCGCGGTACTGTAGCCATGGCGACTAACTTCTTTAAGTTTATCGCTATGGAGACCAGAGAGTGGTTGGCCCTGCTGGGTATGCGCTCCCTCGAAGAGCTGAT
The DNA here is from genome assembly GCA_049600275.1 of Porticoccaceae bacterium. Taxonomy (GTDB): domain Bacteria; phylum Pseudomonadota; class Gammaproteobacteria; order Pseudomonadales; family Porticoccaceae; genus HTCC2207. Next base: position 4,865 of record JBMYPM010000022.1, read on the forward strand.
TGGCCGGGTTGATTTACTGGAAGCCCTGCCGGGTGAAACCAGCAAACAGCAGCATTTGGAATTGTCACCACTGCTTGAAGATCGTTCAGAACTGGAAGGCAAGCCGCAATCCTGTTCCCAGCCGAAAAATAATCCCTTCGATGAAGGTCAGCTGGCAGAGAAAATGGTTGAGCAAGCACTGCCCAGTATCGAAGGCCAGACAGGCGGTACCTTTGACTTTAATGTCGGCAACTGTGACCGCTCAATCGGTGCGCGACTTTCTGGTGAAATTGCCAAGCGTTATGGCAATACAGGTATGTCCAAGTCACCGATTAGACTTAATCTAAAAGGTGTTGCAGGACAGTCACTGGGTGTTTGGAATGCCGGCGGCCTGGAGATTTACCTAGAGGGCGATGCCAATGATTATGTGGGTAAGGGTATGGCCGGCGGCAAGCTGGTACTGCGTCCACCCCAGAACAGCACATTTGATTCCAACGAAACGCCAATTATGGGCAACACCTGTCTCTACGGTGCTACCGGAGGCAAAATCTTTGCCGCTGGTAAAGTCGGTGAGCGCTTTGCTGTGCGCAACTCCGGTGCAGTAGCTGTTGTCGAAGGTGCCGGTGATCACTGCTGTGAATATATGACTGGCGGTATTGTTACCATACTGGGTTCAACGGGTTACAACTTTGGCGCAGGTATGACCGGTGGTTTTGCCTACGTGCTGGATATGAACCGTGATTTTGTCGACCGCTACAATATGGAACTGGTCGATATACAGCGGATCACTACAGAAGCAACTGAGTCCCACCGCGTATTCTTGAAGAATATGATTAGCGACCATGTAAAAGAAACTGGTAGCCAGTGGGGCGAAAACATTATTAATAATTTTTCTGATTTTGCACCGCGGTTCTGGCTGGTTAAGCCAAAAGCTGCAAGCCTGAGCAGTCTTCTAGCTCAAGCCCATGCAAATCCGCAGTAATGCCAATTAGGAAAAAGAGATAAGAGCTATGCAAGAAAGACTTAACAACCAATTTCAGTTTCTCGACCTAAAGCGAGTAGACCCACCCAAGCGCGATATGCAGCGCCGTGTCGGTGAGTTTGTTGAAATTTACGATCCCTTTAATGCGGAAGAAGCGGCTGACCAGTCGCACCGCTGCCTGTCCTGTGGCAACCCCTACTGTGAGTGGAAATGCCCGGTGCACAACTACATTCCCAACTGGCTGCAACTGGTTGCTGAAGGCAACCTGATGGAAGCCGCTGAGCTTAGCCACCAGACCAATTCACTGCCTGAAGTCTGTGGACGTGTCTGTCCCCAGGATCGGCTCTGTGAAGGTGCCTGTACGCTGAATGATGGTTTTGGTGCGGTGACTATTGGCTCTGTAGAAAAATATATTACCGATACCGCCGTTGCTATGGGCTGGCGTCCAGATATGTCCAAAGTGGTCTGGACCGACAAAAAAGTCGCCGTTATAGGTGCAGGCCCTGCCGGTATCGGCTGTGCTGATATCCTGGTGCGCAATGGCGTAAAGCCGGTTGTCTTTGACCGCTACCCTGAAATTGGCGGTCTGCTGACCTTTGGTATCCCCGAGTTTAAGCTTGAGAAATCAGTGATCCGCACCCGCCGCGAGATTCTCGAAGGCATGGGTGTTGAGTTCCGCCTCAATGTTGAGATCGGAAAAGATATCCTTATTGACGAACTGCTCAAGGATTACGATGCTGTCTTTATGGGTATGGGAACATACACCACCATGAAGGGCGGTTTCCCGGGTGAAGATATGGAAGGGGTTCACGAAGCCCTGTCATTCCTGGTCTCCAATGTAAACCGCAACCTTGGTTTTGAAAAAGCGCCGGAAGATTTTGTCTCTATGAAAGGCAAGCGCGTTGTTGTTCTCGGTGGTGGTGATACCGCCATGGATTGCAACCGCACATCTATTCGCCAGGGCGCCGCCAGCGTTACCTGTGCCTACCGTCGTGACGAAGAAAATATGCCGGGATCTCGACGCGAGGTGAAAAATGCCCGCGAAGAAGGCGTTGTCTTTAAATTTAATATGCAGCCAGTAGAAATTGTCGGCAACGGCACTGTTGAAGGCGTTAAAGTCGTTTCCACCAAAATGGGTGAGCCGGACGCCAATGGTCGTCGTCGACCAGAAGTGATTCCCGGCAGTGAAGAAATCCTGCCCGCCGATGCTGTATTGATCGCATTTGGTTTTAAACCCAGCCCGCCGGAATGGCTCGGTGGTGTTGAGGTGAATACCAATGACTGGGGTGCAGTGATGGCTGCGGAAGAGCAGACATTCCCATTCCAGACCACCAACCCAAAGATTTTTGCCGGTGGTGATATGGTGCGTGGTTCAGACCTGGTTGTAACAGCGGTCTGGGAAGGTCGGGAAGCTGCCAAAGGTATTCTCGATTATCTCGACGTATAAGATTTAGGGTTTTTAACCAGTTTTAAAAGGGAATTGTATGTCCGATTTAAAAAATGACCGTTTTTTAAAAGCCTTGATGCGTCAACCTGTTGATCGCACGCCAGTGTGGATGATGCGCCAGGCCGGACGCTACCTGCCTGAATATCGTGCAGTAAGATCCCAGGCCGGTGATTTTATGAGCCTGTGTAAAAACACCGAGCTGGCCTGTGAGGTGACACTGCAGCCCCTCGAGCGCTATGAAATGGATGCCGCGATTCTATTTTCAGATATTTTAACTATTCCCGACGCCATGGGTCTGGGTCTCTATTTTGAAACTGGAGAGGGCCCAAAATTCCGCAAGCCAGTGCGCACAGAAGCAGATATTGAAAGCCTTCAGGTAATTAATACTGCTGATGATCTTGGCTATGTTACCGACGCAGTCTCAATGATTCGCCGTGAGTTGAACGGACGTGTTCCACTGATAGGTTTCTCTGGCAGCCCCTGGACGCTGGCCACCTATATGATCGAAGGCCAGAGCAGTCGGGATTTTGCCCGCGCCAAAACCATGCTCTACACCCAGCCGCAATTAATGCACCAATTGCTGGATAAGCTGGCGCTGTCCGTGATCGATTATTTAAACGCCCAGATTCGTGCCGGTGCCCAGGCAGTGCAGATTTTTGATACCTGGGGCGGGGCACTCAGTCACTCAGCCTACGCTGAATTCTCCCTTGCCTATATGCAAAAGATCGTCGAGGGTCTAATTACTCATCACGATGGTCGCGATGTACCGGTGATTCTGTTTACCAAAGGCGGCGGTCTCTGGTTAGAAGCTATGGCCGATACCGGTTGCCAGGCACTGGGACTCGACTGGACTATGGATATAGCCGCAGCCAAAAGCCGCGTGGGTCACAAAGTGGCTCTGCAGGGCAATATGGATCCCGCTGTGCTGCGCGCCGATGCAGCTACCATCGAAGCACAGGTCGAAAGTATTATGCAGGGCTTTGGCCAGGGCTCGGGACATGTGTTTAACCTGGGGCATGGCATTACGCCGGATATCGACCCGGAAAATGTCAAAGTCTTTGTGGATGCAGTTCACAGATTTTCTGGAAACTAGCCCTTAGCTCGACCAGTTCTTGGTCTATATTTGTTAAAACTGATACCTGGACACGCTTTTGAATGATGCAAAGCGTTACATTTTCTGTTCAAGGTGTTTTGGCATATTAGGCGCACAGATCTGGTAGAAAGCTATGTCTCTTCAGCAGTTAAAAGTCTTTATTCATGAGCTTGAAGTGGGAATGTTTGTTTCCGCGCTGGATAAGCCCTGGGCTGAAACGCCATTCCCGATCCAGGGATTTATGATTAAGAGCATCGCCGATGCCTCGAGGGTTAAAGCCTACTGTGACTATGTCTATATAGATGTGGCCAAGGGGGCATCCCCTATGGATTTAAAGGCCGCATCTTCAGCAAACTCCTCTTATACAAGCTCTGCCCTTACAGGCTCAGGCCCATCAGTGGCAGCTGGCAGAAACCCGATCAACAGTATTTCTACCAGTCCCCTAGAAAATAAACACAGTGCAAATAGTCGCAGTTCAGTGCCGCGCAGCTTTGTTGTAAAACCCTATATTTACAATAAAACCGTCGAGCTGGCTAAAGAGATACCAGCGGCGCGCCGGGTGATGAATAACCTGGTGGGATGCCTGAGTGTTGCAACCCGCCAGATTACCAGGGGTGGCAACTTTAATCTCGACCAGCTGCAGGAAACCGTCGACGATATGGTGGATAGTGTTGTGCGCTGTCCCGATGCCTTTACCTGGCTGTTGCGCCTGCGCGCCAAAGACCCTCACACCCACGACCACAGTATTCGCTCCTCACTATGGGCCACCCAATTTGCCCGTCATATTGGCCTGGAAATAGACCAGTTAAAAGATCTCTGCCTGGCGACCCTGCTCAAGGACGTCGGCAAAGCCGGGATGGATCGAAAGCTGTTGCGCAGTGCAAACAGGAATCCCGAGGAAGAGGCTGAGTTCCGCAGCTTTGTCAGTGCCAGTGTCGAGAACCTCAAGCACTCAGGTTTTGATAATCGCCGAGTACTGAATATTATTAAATTTCACTGTGAGCGCTATAACGGTAGTGGGTTTCCCAAAGGTTGTACGGGAAAGCGTATACCCTTCCTGGCCGCTGTCGCTGGAATCGCATCGGAATTTGATCGCCTGTGTAATCCCCGTGAAGTCGCCGAGACTCTCACCCCGTCGAAAGCGACCGGAAGGCTCTACGAACTCCGTGGCCATGCTTTTGCCGAGGACCTGGTGATTGAATTTATTCGCTCTGTGGGATTGTACCCAGCCGGAACAGTGGTTGAGCTCTCCACAGGCGATATGGGCATGGTAGTTGAGCAAAACCCCAAATCACAGCTGTCGCCCAGAGTGGCTGTATTTAAAGAAAACCAAAAAGGTACTGACGAACCGAACTATATTTTTGTCGACCTTAAAAATGAAGAAAAAGCCCGTTCCCAGCTGCGTAACTTTGGCGCCCGGCGATCACTTGAGGTAAGTAAACTGGCGATTACCAGGGATATTGATCCGGAGAAATTAAACATTGATGACCAGCTGTTAAATCGGCTGATAGGCAAGTCTTTCGATACGCCTATGTCCGGGCTTTTCGCAAAGGGAGATGCAATGGCGGGAGCAAAGACCAAATCAAATGGTGGCTTTCTCTCAGCCCTTAAGCAGCGGCTCTCTATCTAGCTAGCTGTCTATCGATCTATACCTATTTAAAAACTGCAATTTTTTCGCCCATCTGAATATCAGGCTGGGGCATCAGTGAATCTTGCCAGCGAATCCTGTCTTCCTGAAATAACAGGATAACGGTTGAGCCAAATTTAAAGCGGCCAATCTCATCACCTTTTTC